>JBFGZM010000092.1:0-10495 GCA_041586815.1 Marinobacterium sp.
CGAAAAAAAACATCAATTGTTGTGCGTTATGGCTACCCATAGTCTGGTTATACACCGCCAAGCCCCGGATCAGAGGCGCTAAACCGGCAGCTTTGCCGACAGGGTGTTGCGTCAGTAACGGCAAAAAACAAACTATGGGAGTTTGCTATGAAAGTAGGATTCATCGGCCTTGGAAACGTGGGCGCAAAGCTGGCAGGCAGCCTGCTTCGCAACGGATATCAGCTTACCGTGCGTGATCTCAATCGCGACCTGGCACAACCCTTTCTGGATCAAGGTGCAGACTGGGCGGATTCAGCCCGTGAACTGGCAGACAAGGTTGACATCATTATCACCTGCCTGCCCTCCCCTGCCATCTGCGCCCAGGTAATGGAAGGTGCAGAGGGGGTACTTGAAGCACTGCGACCCGGCAAAATCTGGCTGGAAATGAGCACCACCGATGAAGCAGAAGTTCGCCGCCTGGCCGATAAAGTGGAAGCCACCGGCGCCAGCGCCATGGACAGCCCGGTATCCGGCGGTTGCCACCGCGCGGCAACGGGTAACATCTCGATTCTGGCCGGCGGAGACCGCGATACCTTCGAGCGGGTACTGCCGGTGCTGACCACCCTGGGACGCCGAGTGCTGCATACCGGCCCCATCGGTTCTGCCTCCGTGCTGAAAGTGGTGACCAACTACCTCGCGACAGCCAACCTCTGCTCGCTGGCAGAAGCACTCACGGTCTCGAAAAAAGCGGGCATGGATATGGCCACTGCCTATGAAGCGATCCGCATCTCTTCAGGGAACTCCTTTGTCCATGAAACAGAGTCCCAGGTCATCCTCAACGGCAGCCGCGATATCAGTTTTACCATGGATCTGGTGATCAAGGATGTTGGCCTGTTCGATACCCTCGCCAAAAACCTCGAGGTACCGCTGGAGATCTCGCCACTGGTGCTGAATATATTCAAGGATGGCCAGGACCGCTACGGCGCCCGCGAGTGGTCTCCCAACATCATCAAACGCTTAGAGGAAGCCTGCGACGTGCAGGTACTGGCGGCAGGATTCCCTGCCGAAATGGTCGATGACGAGCCGGAAGAACCGGGTGCCGAGATCATGCCAAAAGGTCGCCACACTGCCTGAGTGGCCTGGGGCGGTTGCACTCGCAACCGCCTGTTTTTATCCCAATACCGGAGCCCTTTATGTCACATTCTTATGACACCACAGATCCCGGCAGCTGGCAGCACCAGGACTGGATAAAGCGAGCAGCCCAGACAGCACCAAAGACGGGGCTGTTTATCGATGGCGAATTCGTCGATGCACTGGATGGCGGCCGTGCTGAAACCATTAACCCGGCAACGGGCACCGGGATCGCGTCTGTAGCCTGTGGCAATGAAAATGATATCAACCGCGCCGTTGCCAGCGCAAAAACCGCCTGGCAGGACGGCCGCTGGCGTTTTATGCCCCCGCGGGAGCGCATGACGATTATTGGCCGGCTGGCGCAACTGATTGACGACAATGCCGCCGAGCTGGCACTGCTGGAAAGCCTTGATATGGGCAAGCCAATCACCGACGCCCTGACCATCGACCTGCCAGAAGTGGTTTCCACCTTCCGCTATTTTGCCGAGTGCATCGACAAGCTCGAAGGCACCGTGACCAACACCGCCCACGACGCACTGCACCTGATCCAGCGCGAACCCCTGGGTATCGTCGGCGCTATCTCTCCCTGGAACTACCCGCTGCTGATGGCGGCATGGAAAGTTGCCCCGGCACTGGCCGCCGGCAACTGCGTCGTTCTCAAGCCGGCACTCGAAGCGCCCCTGAGCTGCCTGCGCATGGCAGAACTGTTTGTTGAAGCCGGCGGGCCGCCTGGCGTGTTCAACGTGGTCAACGGCGAGGGGCCCGTTGCAGGCAAAGCGCTGGCGCTGCATATGGATGTGGCCAAGATCAGTTTCACCGGTTCCACCGCCGTGGGCAAACAGATCATGATTTACGCGGGCCAATCCAACCTGAAACGGGTAGCGCTGGAGACCGGCGGCAAAAGCCCCCAGATATTTATGCCCGACCTGAGCGATCTTGATACCGCCGTGGATTATGCCTATGGCGGCATCTTCGATAATGCCGGGCAGGTCTGCAATGCCGGTTCCCGGTTACTGGTCCATGAGGCTCTCCACGATGAGTTCGTCGACCGCCTGATTGCAAGAGGCCAGCAGGCTTACCAGCCCGGTGACCCGCTGGATCCCGCCACAACGCTGGGCCCGGTGGTCAGCCGCACACACCAGCAGCGGGTGCTGAACCATATCAGGTGCGCGCGCGAACAAGGTGCACACCTGGCCTGTGGCGGTGCAGCTCCCTCCGGCATGGAACAGGGAGCCTGGGTCAGCCCAACCCTGTTTACCCAGGTAACGCCCGAAATGAGCATCGCCCGCGACGAGGTATTCGGCCCGGTCGCTGCCGTAATGCGCTTCAAGGATGAGGCTCAGGCATTAACGATCGCCAATGACTCCATCTATGGCCTGGCCGCCAGTGTCTGGACCAGCGACCTGAATCGCGCCCACCGCATGAGCCGAGCACTTGAAGCCGGGGTGATCTGGCTTAACTGCTTTGGCGACGGCGATATGACCCAGCCATTTGGAGGGTACAAGCAGTCGGGCAACACCCGCGACAAATCCTTCGACTGCCTGCTGGGATACACACAGACAAAGTCGTCCTGGCTAAAACTGGCATGAATAATGCCTAAAAAGCGCGAGACGTAACAAGCGAGAAACGCACCGCCAACAGGCTAGTAACCCGTTCATGTCAGCCACCTCAGGCGCCTGCAATCTACCCACTCTCACGACTGTTGGAGGGTACTTGGGAGGCGCCTGCGAATAACCGTAACGATGAAGGTAGCGAACTGTGAAAGAAAGCAAAAAACACCCGTATATCAACCAGTTCAAAAGTGACATGGATAACAAGCGGATCGATCGGCGCGAGTTTCTGCGCAAGTCCGTACTGCTCGGCATGTCGGTCAGCGCGGCCTATGGCCTTTCCGGCCTCGCCATGCCGGATATAGCACTGGCTGACAGCGCCCCGAAAAAAGGCGGAAATCTGAAGGTTGCAATGCGGGTCAAGGAGATCACAGATCCTTCGCTGTATGACTGGCCGGAAAAGGGCAACCTGACCCGCCATATGATCGAAAACCTGGTACTGATGGGCCACGACGGCATCACTCGGCCCCACCTGCTGGAGCGCTGGGAAGTTTCCGATGATGTCAAAACCTGGACCCTGCATGTCCGCCCCAACGTCAAGTGGTCCAACGGTGATACCTTTAACGCCGATGATGTCGTCTTCAATATCAATCGCTGGCTGGACCCGAAAACCGGATCATCAATGCAGGGCCGCCTGATAGCCCTGACCGAAGAGATCGATACCGGTGACAAAAATGACGATGGCACACCGAAAATGTCACGGGTTGCAAGCCCCGGTGCGGTAGAAAAGGTCGACGACTTCACCGTTAAACTGCACCTCAACCAGCCGGATATCAGCCTGCCGGAAAGCCTCGCCGATTACCCTGCGTTGATCGTGCACCGGGACTTCCAGGGCAACTGGATCAACAACCCCGTCGGTACCGGCGCCTTCACCCTGGAGAAATATGAAGTGGGTGTTATTGCGGTGCTGAAACGCCGCGCCGCAGGAGCGTACTGGGGCGACGATGCCTACCTCGAGCAAATCACCTATGTTGATCTTGGTGACGATATCTCGGCAGAGCTCGCTGCTTTCGCCTCCGGCCAGGTCGACTACACGCACGTCACGCCGCCGGATCAGGTGGAAGTCATGAAGACTCTGCCGCACCTGGACATCCTCGAAGTCGTCACCGCCAGCGCCGGTGTAGCGCGTATGCACATTAACCAGAAACCCTTTGACGATATCCGGGTACGCCGCGCGATCACGCTGGCAACAGATACAGAGACAGTACTCAAGATTGGTTATCAGGGCCGAGGCACCCTCGCTGAAAACCACCACGTCTGCCCGATTCATCCCGCCTATGCCGAGTTGCCAAAGCAGAAGCGCGATATCGAGAAAGCCAAACAGCTGCTTGCCGAGGCAGGCTACCCGGATGGCCTGGATATCCAGATCGATGTACCCGCCAACCCTTCCTGGGAGTCCAACGTCTGCCTGGCCATCGCCGATACCCTGCGTGAAGCCGACATTCGCCTCAAGGTGAATATCATGCCAGGCAGCGCCTACTGGGATGTATGGCAAACCACCCCCTTCGGCCATACGGGCTGGAATCATCGCCCTCTGGATACCCAGATTCTCAATCTGGCCTACCGCAGCGGCGCGCCCTGGAACGAAACCGGCTACGCCAATCCGGAGTTCGATGCACTGCTGGACAAGGCCAGTGCCACCCTGGATGTAGGCAAGCGCCGCGAGCTGATGCAGCAATTGCAGAAAATGTTGCAGGACGATGCGATCATGCTGCAGCCGTTCTGGCGCTCCAATTTCAGCGCGGTCAACAAGCGGGTGCAGGACCTGAAGATGCATGCATCCTTCGAGCACCACTTCAATAAAGTCTGGATCGCCTAGGTCGCTCCCCGACCGGGACAGCCGCCGCTTCGGCGAGCTGTCCCATTGCCAAGGCGCCAACCGCTCGGAACATAGCGGCAGTTCACCCTATTTTACCGGGAGCTTTCTCCATGATTTTACTGATAGCAAGGCGCATCGGCCTGATGCTGCTGACCATGCTTGTGGTCTCAATAATTCTGTTTCTGGCGCTGGAGCTGAATATCGACTCCGTGGCCACCAAGGTCCTTGGCCCCTACTCCTCTGAAGAGCAACGCCAGCTCTGGCTCCAAACCAATGGCTACTATGCACCGGTAATGGAGCGATACTTCACCTGGGCCGGCAACTTCATCAGTGGCGATTTCGGCGAGTCTATCCGCTTTCGGGTACCAGTGGCGGACATCCTCTGGGACCGGCTCGGCAACACCCTGATTCTGGCGGGCGCTACCTTCGGCGTCATGGTGCCGCTGGCAATCCTGATGGGCATTCTGTCCGGCATGAAGGAAGGATCGCTGACGGATCGACTGATATCCCTGATCTGTATCGTTACCACCTCGATTCCCGAGTTTGCCAGCGCGGTCTTTCTGTCAGCGGTCTTTGTCTTCTCGCTGCAATGGCTCCCAGGCACCAGCACCATGCTGAACGGTTTCGATCCGCTGCAGCTGGTCCTCCCGGTACTGGTTCTGGTGGGGTATGGCTTCGGTTATGTGGCCCGAATGACGCGCGCCTCCATGGCGGAAGTGATGTCGACTCACTACATCCGCACCGCCGTACTTAAAGGTCTGCCATACCACCGCATCATCATGAAACACGCACTGCGCAACGCGCTAATCGCTCCTTTCACGATCATCATGCTGCAGATTAACTGGTTGCTGTCCGGCGTCATCGTGGTGGAGTACGCCTTTGCCTACAAGGGTTTTGGTGCGCTGCTGCTGGAAGCCTCGCTGGCGAGCGATGTTTACCTGATCGAAGCCTGCACCATGATCGCGGTCTGTGTTGCGGTACTGACCCAGCTGATCGCCGATATCGGCTACAGCTACCTCAATCCACGCATCCGTTTCAACTGAGGAACAGATATGGAAAAGACATCAAACAATCCACACCCGCTGCACTCGCTTTTGACCACCATCGGTCTGCTGCGCGAAAGCAGGGTTGCCATGCTGGGCGCAGCTATCTGTCTGTTCTGGGTTCTGGTAGCGCTCTTCGCCGATGTGCTGGCACCCCATGATCCGCTCAGCAACCTGATGCCGATGCAAAAGCCTCTGTCTGAAAACCCTCAGGGAGGCTTGTTCTGGCTCGGCACGGACCTGCTCGGCCGCGATATCCTGTCACGCATTATCTACGGTACCCAGACCGTGCTGATCTACGCACCGCTGGCAACCCTGACCGCCTATCTGGTAGGTATCGTCATGGGACTCGCTGGCGGTTACTACCAGGGCCGGGTCGATATGGTGCTGTCCTTTGTCGCCAACGTTATCCTGTCATTTCCGGTACTGGTGCTCTATATCCTGATCATCGCCACCATCGGATCCTCCGGCATCAACATCATACTGGCGGTCACCTTCGCCAGCGCTCCCGGCATCTTTCGTATCGTCCGCGGCCTGGCCATGGACCTGCGCAATCGCGAGTATGTCGCCGCAGCCCAGACAAGGGGCGAAAGTGCACTCTGGATTATGTTCGTTGAAATTCTGCCCAATGCCCGCGGCCCGCTGATTGTGGATGCCTGCCTGCGCATGGGCTACGTCATTATCACCATCGGCGTACTTGGCTTTCTCGGCATGGGATTACCCCCCCCAACACCGGATTGGGGCGGCATGATCAGCGATGCCCGCAAGCTGTTTCCGGTCTTCCCTCATATGGCGATCTTTCCCTGTGTCGCTATCTCATCGCTGGTACTGGGGCTGAATCTGCTCTCTGATGGCCTGCGTGAAATTTCGCTCAATGACTAACCAGGAGAGCGCCATGACAGAGAACATTCTGGAAATATCCAACCTGAGTATCTCCTACTTCAGTCGCAGTGGTGAAATCCCCGCAGTGGTGGATTTCAACCTGGTCCTGAAACAGGGTGAGAGTATCGGTCTGGTGGGCGAATCGGGCTGCGGAAAGTCCACCGTGGCGATGGCAATCATGCAATACCTCAACGGTAACGCCCGTATCGTCGGCGGTTCGATCAGGTTCAAAGGCAGAGAGCTGACCCGGCTTTCTGCCAAAGAGCTGCAGCAGATCCGGGGCAACGAGATCGCCATGATCTACCAGGAGCCGATGGCATCTCTCAACCCGACCCTGCTGATCGGCGAGCAACTGATAGAAGTGCTGCGCTGCCATCAGAAGATCAACCGGCACGAGGCCCAGGCCCAGGCGCTGGACATGCTGGTAAACGTTCACCTGCCTGACCCTGCCCGGGTGATGCAGGCCTATCCGCACCAGATTTCTGGCGGCCAGCAACAGCGCGTGGTGATCGCCATGGCATTGCTGGCCAAACCGGCTCTGCTGTTGCTGGATGAACCGACCACCGCGCTGGATGTCACGGTAGAGGCAGGTATCGTGGACCTGATCGGAGAACTGGCCGCCAGATTCAATACCTCAATGATCTATATCTCTCACAACCTGGGGCTGATTCTGGAAACCTGCTCCCGGGTCAATGTGATGTATTCGGGGCAGATTGTCGAAACCGGAGCGGTCAAAAACGTCTTCGACCGAATGAAACACCCCTATACCAAAGGGCTCTTTGACTGCATCCCCCTGCCCTCGACCGACAAACACAGCCGACCACTGAAACCCATCCGTGGCCAGTTGCCACTGCCGCATCAGCGCCCGAAGGGGTGCTTTTTTGGCCCACGATGCGATCACTTTCAGCCAGGGCGCTGCGACAGCGCGACCATAGGCATCAGTTCCCTGCCCCGGCAGCCGGATCATGCGGTGCGCTGTGTCCGATGGCAGGAAATCGATCTCGATACGCCGCAGGCGCCACAACAGGAGGCTTCAGGCGGAACAGGGCATGGTGCCGAGCTGCTGAAAATCAGCGATATGCAGAAGTACTACGAAGTGCATGACCGCTCCCTGACGGCACTTCTGAAAGGCGACAACGTCAAGGTGGTCAAAGCCAACGAGAATATCTCCTTTAGCGCCCATGCGGGCGAAACCGTCGCCATCGTTGGCGAATCCGGCTGCGGCAAGTCCACCTTTGCCAAGGTTCTGATGGGCCTGGAAACCGCCTCCAGTGGCGAGGTGCTGCTCAACGGCGAGAGTATCGCCGACAAGCACGTTACCGAACGTCGCCCCGATCAAACCAGAGCCATGCAGATGGTATTTCAGAACCCGTTCGATACCCTCAACCCCAGCCTCAGCATTGGCACCCAGCTGGCACGAGTGATCAGAAAGTTTGGTGCTATCGAGGGCAAGGCGGCGATTCAGGCACGTGTATTGGAGTTGCTGAACCTGGTTAAGCTGCCGGCCGAATTCGCCCATCGCAAGCCACGCCAGCTCTCCGGTGGCCAGAAACAGCGGATCGGTATTGCCCGCGCCTTTGCCGGCAACCCCAGTGTCGTGGTAGCCGATGAGCCGGTATCGGCGCTGGATGTGTCTGTCGGGGCTGCAGTTACCCGCCTGCTTATGGACATTCAACAGCAGCAGCACACCTCAGTAATATTTATCAGTCATGACCTGAGCCTGGTGCGCTACCTGGCGGACCGCGTGGTGGTGATTTACCTGGGCAATATCGTCGAACAGGGCAGCACCGAGCAAGTGTTCGCACCGCCGTACCATCCCTACACCGAGGCCCTGATCTCCGCAATTCCGGTTGCCGATACCACAGTGCAAAAGAAACGGGTGATTCTTGAGGGTGAGATTCCCAGCGCGATGAATCCCCCTGCCGGCTGCCCCTTTAGCAGCCGTTGTCCGCGCAAGATAGGCAGCATCTGTGACGAGAAGAAGCCAGAACTGACATCAGCCCAGAGCGGACACAAGATCGCCTGCCATATTCCGCTTGCGGAGTTGCTGGAAGTGGAACCCGTGTTCGCCTTGAACCAGACAGTCACGGTGTCTCCCCCCCTGCAACCGGAACCATTGCGATCTGCCACAGCTTGAAACATCTCGTAGCTCAGCGGCTGTCCCCAGTCCATTGAAGCGCTATGCGAGCAGTACAGCCGCGATGGTGGTGGCAGCGTGGGCATCGACCAGGGCAGCTTCGCCTTCTCGATCCACCGCTACCACCCCAGCGGCCACTGCCTCACACAGATCAACCACCTGGCGATCCGCTGCAGCGAAGCCGACCTCAAGGCCGTGAGCCTGCCGGAGCGCTGGGGTCCCTCAACCACCTTTCGATGGGTCCTAATCGGAGCATCTCAAAGGAAGCAATTTATCGGCAGGGACGGTCGAGACTCATGCAAGAATACTTCCAGTGACACGTCATTTCCCCTAACCTTCCGATAAAACCCGCCGATATCGGCAGATTACGCGCTCATCATCAAAAGCTCAGCCACAAGCAGCGCATTCGGGCAAAGGATCGGCCCCTCAAAACGTATCAAAAAACAGTGTTATTGAGACTTTTTAACGCCTATGCTGTTGCCTAGCATCGCCAACCTGTACAGGCTACAAACAATGCCCGATTCAACGAGCAAGGACACAGGGTCATCCATCCTGCGCGCACTCAGCATACTGGAGATTGTCTCGAATACGCCGCAACCCATGACACCGGCGGAAATCAACCGCAGCCTTAAGCTGCCCAAACCCACCATACACCGCCTGTGCAGCCAGCTCGAAAACGCGGGCTTTCTGCAGCCGCGCCTCGATGGCCGCGGCCTGCTGCCCGGCCCCAGGCTGAACAAGATTGCCCTGGGGGTGCTCAGCAACAACGACTTTTTGCGCACCCAGCGCCATGTCATTCTGCAGCGGCTGTCGGAGAAGCTCGGCGAAACCTGCAATATCTCCATTCCCAGCGGCGGCGAGATGATCTATTTCGACCGCGTCGAGACCCACTGGCCGCTACGGGTTCAGCTGCAGATCAATGACCGGGTTCCCCTGCACTGCACGGCCAGCGGCAAGCTGTTTCTGAGCGAACTGTCGAGCATCAAGCGCTCACGCCTGCTGGCACGCCTCCCACTGGACAGCTACACCCCCAACACCCTGACGTCCGCCGAAGCCCTGAAGCCTGAACTGCGCAAAATTCGCCAGAACAGTGTCGGCCTGGACAACGAAGAATTTCTACAGGGCATGATCGCGGTGGCCGTGCCCATCCGCGACAACGAGGGGCGTCTCTATGCCGCGCTTGCGATGCACGCACCCACCGCACGCCTGTCACTTGAACAGGCTCAGGAACATGTACCCGCGATTCGACAAGCCGCAGCCGAGCTCGCCCTGCTGATGGACGAACAACAGACAGACACCACAGCGGATAGAGACGCCTGAGCCACAACCCGTTCCGGTACCTCAATGCCAGCGCCTGGTGTAAAAAAGCCACGGCTGTTTCCAGCCGTGGCAATACTGCAGCTGTGCAGCCTGGCGAAGCGTCAGGTCTTTCAACAAGCCCCGGCGCTGGAGCTGGTACTCTGGTGGTGCCTACCCCACGTTTTTGGCCCTGGACTACCACGACGCGTTACTGCGAAAGCTCGCACGCAAGCTTGCACAACGCAGCGACATCATGGCCCAGGCACTCAACACCCACCTGCCCGGCAGCTATGCCCTGCCCTCCGGCGACTCTTCATTCCGGTGCCGCCTGCCGGAAACCGTGAATGCGGCACAGCTCAAGCGAGCCGCCGCACAGAAGGGCATTCTGGTCATTTCCGGTGACAGTTATCATTACGCCGACAACCTGCCGCAAAACTGCATCAAGCTGGGCTTTTCCGCCATCGCCCCCGATGCCATCGACCCGGCTATCCGGACTCTGGCAGAGCTTGTTCGGGAGTTGGGCGATACGGAGGCGAAGTGAAGCCGGCAGCCGGTTCCGGCAAGGAGCAAGGAGCAAGGAGCAAGGAGCAAGGAG
>JBFGZM010000093.1:0-10463 GCA_041586815.1 Marinobacterium sp.
CACAATCAGCGGCAGTTCGCGGTTGTTGTCTCCCTTGAAATGAAACGTCACGGTATGCGGATCCGGGGCTTCAATGCGGTCAATGCCGGCGTAGTAGGCGCCATAGAAAGGACTGCCCTTGCTGCGCAGAATGTCAAAGGTAAAGATCACGTCTTCGGCGGTCACCGGCTCGCCGTCGCTGAAGCGGGCATTGTCGCGCAGCTTGAAGGTCACCCAGCGGCGATCCTCTGGCAGCACGACCGACTCGGCCAGCAGACCGTACTGGGAAAAGGGCTCGTCCGCGGCCTGATCCATCAGGCTGTCGTACAGCAGGTTGGTACCGGCGGCCACACTGCCCTTGATAATAAAACCGTTGAAGCTGTCAAAGGTGCCCATGTCCCACTGCTTCAGTGTGCCGCCCTTGGGGGCATCCGGATTGACATAGTCATAGTGGGTGAAGTCGGCCTGATACTTCAGGTCCCCGTGCATGGCGATGCCGTGGCTGGGATGGTTGTCTGCAAGCAGGGCGCCACTGGCAAACAGGCTGGCGTTGAGGATGACTGCGCCAAGCAGTCGTGTACGCAAATGTGTCCTGGTCATAGTGCTCCGTCACCTCTGCAAGAATATGACTTGTTATATCAGTCACTTGCCGCTTATGGAACCGTCGAGTGGGCTAGAGTTGTGCTATCTGACCGGGGAAGTGCAGATTTATTCCCCTGTGTTGCAAAATCCTTGTTTGCTTGGCGGGCACAGCCTGAATAATGCTTCCTGTCAGGCGGCATCGATCAGGGCGGTGTTTTCGCGGCAGGTGGCTGTCTGGCGGGGCTGGTGGCAAAACGCCCCGGTGCCGTCTCCTGTACAAGAGTGGCGTCGGGGCGTTCGGGCAGGGCTCGGGTTAGAGCCCCGGATCAGCTGTCGGTTACGTTGACGAACAGGGTGAGCTTCTGGCCCGGCTGCAGGTAGCGGCCCTTGTCCAGCTTGTTCCAGCGCTTGAGGTCGGCAACGCTGACGCTGAATCGGTTGGCGATATGGGACAATGAGTCGCCGCTGCGTACACTGTAGCCCACCTTGCGAAGCGTTTCCCGCGGCCCGTTGCTGGCCAGGCTGATGTCGCTGTCTCGCCAGATGGTAAGCTGCTGGCCGGCCTTGAGCGTACTTCTGGGTGTCATCTTGTTCCAGTTCGCCAGATCGCTGACAGACACTTTGTGGCTGCGGGCAATCTTCCAGAAACTGTCGCCGGCACGCACCCGGTAGCTGAGCTTCTCCCCTGAACCACCGCTGCTGCCCTGCGCCTCGGAGGCGGCGAGGCTGGCATTGGCCGGGCCCGGGATCAGCAGCGTCTTGCCGGCGGTAATGCGGTTGCTCTTCATCTTGTTGGCGCTGCGAATGGCTGCGGTGCTGATATTGAAGCGTGCGGCAATAGCCGACAGGGAGTCGCCACGCTGAATGCGGTAGCGGTTCCAGCGCACGCGTTGCTCGGCGGGAAGGCTGGCGAGCCTGTTCTCGAAGTCTTCAGCGCTGTCGATCGGTACGAGCAGACGGTGGGGGCCTTCGGGGTCGGTTGCCCAGCGGTTGAAACCGGGGTTCAGCAAGGCCATTTCTTCACTGCTGGTGTCAGCCATTTTGGCCGCCTGGGCCAGGTCGATCTGGCCCTGGGTTTCGATAATGGCGAAGTAGGGTTCGACAGCCAGGGGCCTGAGGCTGACGCCATATCTGGCCGGACTGTCTACCAGACTGGCAATGGCCAGCAGCTTGGGTACGTAGGCTTCGGTTTCACTGGGCAGGTCGAGGGACCAGAAATCGGTGGGCAGGCCTTTCTTGGTGTTCTTTCGGATGGCCTTGGAAACGGTGCCGCCGCCGGCGTTGTAAGCCGCCAGTGCCAGCAGCCAGTCGCCGTCAAACCGCTTGTTGAGCTGTTCGAGGTAGGTCAGGGCCGCATCGGTGGAGGCGACGATATCCCGTCGGCCGTCGTACCACCAGGTTTTGCGCAGGCCGAAATGCTTGGCGGTACCGGGAATGAACTGCCAGGGCCCGGCGGCACGGCCGGACGAGTAGGCGAAGGGGTCGTAGGCGCTTTCAACCACGGGCAACAGGGCGAGTTCGGCAGGCAGGCCACGCTCAATGATTTGCTGCAGTATGTAGTGGTAGTAGCGTTCGGCGCGATCAGTCACGCGATCCAGGTAGTCCTGGTGCTTGCTGTAATACTTGATCTGTGACGCGACGCGGGGGTTGTCGGACTCAAGGTCCAGCTCAAAGTGATCGCGGCTCAGTTGCCAGAGATCTTCAGGGGAGGCAGTCGTGTTGGCTCGGGCTTTGCGGCCTATGCTGTCACGACTGCCGGTCGCTCGGGTCTCCCAGGGGCTGGCATGGCTTGTCGCCTGGCCGCTGGGCAACCTGAGTGCATCAGTGCTGCTGTCGGGGTTCTGTGTCAGGGCGTTACTGCAGCCGGACAACAGGAGTCCTGCAGCTGTGATGGAAATCCAGTTGCGTGTAAGGGTCATGGGCCAAAAATCTGTTTCTAAAAAAGTCGGAGCATTCTATGGGCGGGTGCCGAACTGGTCAACCTTTGATCAATGCTGGTTTTTCCACTGGCGCAGTTCGGCCATGATTTCAGCCGGTGTTTCGAGCGCAGAACCCGCATGCTGGCTGGCGCTGGTCTTCACACTGTCGATGCGGGTGCGCATGAAGGGGTTAATTTTTTTTTCGGTACCGATATGGCTCGGCAGCGTGGGCGTACCTTTGGCGCGCAACGCCTGGCACTGGCGGATAGCCGTCTGGATATGGTCGTTGTCGGGCTCGACCGCCTCGGCGAATGCCAGGTTGGCAAGGGAGTATTCGTGGGTGCAATAGACCTCTGTGGTGTCGGGCAGGCCGGCGAAATAGTCCATGGCCTGTTGCAACTGCAGGGCATTGCCTTCAAACAGGCGGCCACAGCCGGCCAGAAACAGGGTGTCTCCGCAAAACAGCTGCGGTGCATCGCCATTGCGCTCAGGGGCGCAGTAATAGCTGATATGGTCCAGGGTATGGGCCGGGACTTCCCGTACCTGCAGGCACTGACCAAAGAGTTCCAGGCTGTCGGAATCCTGCAGCGGCTTGTCGATACCGCCAAACGGGCTGGGGCGTGGGCCGTACACAGGAACGGTGAATGTTTCGAGCAGGCGCGCCACGCCGCCGGTATGGTCCTGGTGATGGTGCGTAATGAGAATCGCCGCCAGGGTAAGCCCATGCTGTTGCAGGTATTTCAGCACCGGGTCCGCATCACCCGGGTCTACCACCGCAACGCGATTACTGTGGGGGTCGGCCAGCAGCCAGATGTAGTTGTCATTGAAGGCCGGGATTGGGGTGACCTGAAACATGGCAATTCTCTCTGAAAAGGGGGCGGATACGGCGGCGCGCCTGAGGCAATACAGGTTACCTCAATCGGTGGGTGCTGTTAACATACCGACATTGTCAGCAATACCGGTTTTTCTTAATGAGATTTCGCCAGCAGCCCCCGTTGCACAAACTGATACCGGCGCTGCGCAGCTGGTTTCAAACAGAGCTTGGGCAGGAGCTGCTCGCGGCTGAGCGGGCGCAGATCGAGCGGCTGCTACCCACCCTGTTTGGTTACCACCTGCTGCAGCTGGGCATCGACAGCCAGATCTGTCTGTATGACAGCAGTCCTGTGTCACACAAGTTCATTGTTGCGCCGGCGCTGGAGCTGGGGCTGGGACAGAACAGTGTGATCGCCGCCAACGAAGAGTTGCCACTGGAGCGCAACAGTCTGGATGTGGTGGTGCTGCACCATGCGCTGGATTTTGCCCAGAGTCCGCACCAGGTGTTGCGCGAGGCAGCAAGGGTGCTGCGCCCGGGAGGGCACCTGCTCATACTGGGATTTAATCCGATCAGTCTGTGGGGGGTTTACAGCCGCCTGTGTCGCCGGCGCACCGAGGTGCCCTGGTGCGGGCACTTTATCAGTCACTGGCGTCTGAGCGACTGGTTGAGCCTGGTGGAGCTGGTGGAAGTCAAATTGATAACCGACTTTTTCCTGCCGCCCATGGCGTCGGGGAAATGGCGCCAGCGCTTCAGTGCGCTGGAACGTTATGCCAGGCCCGGCCGAAGCCATCATGGAGCATTTTCGCTGATGGTGGCGCGCAAGGATGTTGTTGGCATGACGCCCATACAGCCGGAGTGGCGCCGCCGAAAACTGATCAGTCTGCCGATACCGGAGCCGACTGCGCGAGGAAAGCATTGCCGTGAAAACCGAGAAGTCCGTTAAGATTTACACCGATGGCGCCTGCAAGGGTAACCCGGGGCCGGGTGGCTGGGGTGCCGTATTGCGTTACGGTGAGGTGGAAAAACAGCTGTTCGGGGGGGAGAAAAATACTACCAACAACCGCATGGAACTGATGGCGGCGATTGAGTCCCTCGCGGCACTGACCCAGCCCTGCGTGGTGGATCTGACCACCGACTCCCAGTATGTGCGCAAGGGTATTACCGAGTGGCTGCGCAACTGGAAGCGCAATGGGTGGAAGACCGCAGCCCGCCAGCCGGTCAAGAATGCTGATCTCTGGCAGCGACTGGATACCGAGGTGGCGCGTCACGAGGTGAAATGGCACTGGGTAAAGGGGCACAGCGGCCATCCGGAAAACGAACTGGCTGACGCGCTGGCCAACAAGGGCGCTGAGCAATTCAAGGGGTAAGGGCTGTCAATGCGGCAAATCGTACTGGATACCGAAACCACCGGCCTTGAGCCGGCGGAAGGGCACAACATTATCGAGATCGGTTGCGTCGAGCTTGTCGATCGAAAGCTGACCGGGCGCACCTATCACGTCTATATCAAGCCTGACCGCGCCATCGATCAGGAAGCCATCGAGGTTCATGGCATCACCAACGATTTTCTGGCCGACAAGCCGAAATTTGCCGAGGTGGTTGAGGAATTCCTGGACTTTATCCGGGGTGGCGAGCTGATCATTCACAATGCGGCCTTTGATATCGGTTTTATCAATACCGAACTCGAGCGGATTCGTCGCCCCGAGCGTGTGGCCGATATCTGCGGCGTGATTGACTCCCTGCTGCTGGCGCGTCAGAAGCATCCGGGTCAGAAGAACAATCTGGATGCCCTGTGCAAGCGCTACGGTATCGACAATTCGCACCGTGAACTGCATGGGGCTCTGCTTGACTCCGAGATTCTGGCGGATGTGTACCTTGGGCTCACCGGTGGCCAGCTCAAGCTGGATACCGGCGATGATGGCTCGGACAGCGGCAGCGTCGAGCGGGGCATTCGCCGAGTTGAAGGCGGTCGTTACAGCCTGTCCGTGCTGCGGGCGAGCGATGACGAGTTGCAGGCGCACCGTGCCTTTGTCGCCTTGCTGAGCAAAAAGGCGGGTGAGCCCTGTCTGTGGGAAGCGCTGGAGCGGGATGACGCAACGATCAACTGATGCTTCAGGTTATTGAGTCGCGCTCTGCTGATACAAAAACACCCCCGCAACCCTGGGTCGCGGGGGTGTTTTTGTATGCGCGGCTTTTTTCTCCGGCCTCGGGGGGCTAGAGCGCGTAACTCACGGCGGTGAAACCGACAAGGCTCATGATGATGGTGTAGGGCAGCGCCATGATGACCATGCGTCCGTAGGACAGGCGTATCAGCGGAGCCAGCGCCGAGGTCAGCAGGAACAGGAAAGCGGCCTGGCCGTTGGGTGTGGCAACACTTGGAATATTGGTGCCGGTGTTGATGGCCACGGCGAGCTTGTTGAAGTGCTCGCGGGTTATGTCGCCGTTGTTCAGCGCCACTACCACTTCATTGATATAGACCGTGGCGACGAAAACGTTATCGCTGATGGCGGAGAGCAGGCCGTTGGCGACGAAGAATACCGCCGGCTGCACGCTTGGCTCCATTTCCAGCACGGCATGAATAATGGGCTGAAACAGGTGCTGCTCGTGAATCACCGACACGATGGAGAAAAACACCACCAGCAGTGCGGTGAACGGAAGGGCCTCCTCAAACGCCTTGCCGATCTGGTGTTCTTCCACAACGCCGTTGAAGGCCGTGAGCAGAATAATGACGCACAGACCAATAAGGCCGACTTCGGCGAGGTGGAATGCCAGCGCAAGGACCAGAAAAATCGAGACCAGAATCTGGACGCTCAGCATGGCAACATCGCGCCGGGTACGTTTGCGATCTTCCTCGCGATCGAATTCTTGCAGAATCTGGCGCACGTTCAGCGGAATCTGTTCGCCGTACCCGAACAGCTTGCCTTTTTCCAGCAGGATGCAGGTCAGCAGGCCGGCGACCAGCACCGGCATGGTGATCGGTGCCATGATGACGAAAAACTCAACGAAATCCCAGCCGGCCTTCTGGGCGATCAGCAGGTTCTGAGGCTCGCCCACCAGGGTGCAGACGCCCCCGAGAGCGGTACCCACGGCGCCGTGCATCAGCAGGCTGCGCAGAAAGGCACGGAACTGTTCCAGTTCGCTGCGGTGGGTGTCGCCGACATGCTCATCGTCCGAGTGATCGTGGTCATGCTGTGTCGACTTGCCGGAGGCTACCTTGTGGTAGACGGCATAGAAACCCACGCCCACGCTGATCAGAACGGCGGTAACTGTCAGGGCGTCGAGAAACGCTGACAGCATGGCCGCAGACAATGAAAACAGCAGCGACAGCGTAACCTTGGAGTGGACCTTGAGCAGTATCTTGGTGAAAAGCCACAGCAGCATGCTCTTCATAAAGTAGATCCCTGCCACCATGAACATCAGCAGCAGGATAACCTCGAGGTTGGATTCCACCTCATGGGCAACCGACTCCGGGCTGGCCAGGCCAATGATGATCGCCTCAATGGCAAGCAGGCCGCCGGGCTGCAGCGGGTAGCACTTGAGGGCCAGGGCGAGGGTAAAGATAAACTCAAAGATCAGCAGCCAGCCGGTAAACACCGGCCCTGCTACCTGAAACAATATGGGGTTAAGGATAAGGAAGCCGATAATAGCCTGCTTGTACCAGACGGGAGAGTTACCCAGGAAATTGCGTATCAGTGCCTGAGGCAGGGTGTTCGTCATGGCTGTTCTTCCTATGCCAGCAGAGTCTGTTATTTTATGGTGTCATGATGCAAGCTGCGCTCAGCTAGGCTGACACAGGCGAAAATCATGGTCCTTTATGACAAAGCGGGGCTAGCCTAGCAGCGGCGACAAAAAATAAGAATAGCCTCAAGGTATAAAAAACGTTGCCAATATCGGCTTTTATGCGGGATAAACATCTGTGCCGCCAATATTTTCAGGCTGGATGCCTGAGCCCGCGAGTCTTTGTCATGGTTGCTTGTCATGGGGATAAGCCAAAATTTTTCGATAGCGTGGATGAGGCTGATTAATGGGTCAGGATAACCGCTTGCCAGTACTGCTGGCTGCCCGCGGACGTTTGCTGCTAGGCGCCGCCGGCGAGCTGGTGGCCGGGGAAAATGAACTGGAAGCGCTCGCGCCGGGAATGATTGAGGCGCGATACCCGCTGGGGCTCGAAACGTCCCAGGGAGAGCTGCTGGTGCTCAATGAAGCGAGCGAACAGGCGCAGCGGCAAGAGACCGTACAGCTGCGAGAACTGCTGTCTCTGGCGCAGGATGAGGCCGAGTATGCCTGGTTGTCCCGGGCAGCTCAGCTGGCCACCTGGCACGAGCAGCATCGGTTCTGCGGTCGCTGTGGCGGTGCACTCAGCCATCATGCCCAGGATCTGGCCAAGACCTGTGAGCCCTGCGGTCTGAGTCAGTATCCGCGGATTTCTCCCTGTATCATCGTGCTGGTTCTGCGCGGGGATGAATGCCTGCTTGCCCATGCGCCCCATTATGCCGCCGGCCGCTACAGTACCCTGGCAGGCTTTATCGAGGCCGGCGAAACCGCAGAGGCAGCGGTGGCCCGTGAAATCCAGGAAGAGGTGGGAATCGAGGTGGAGAACGTGCGCTACTTCAAGAGTCAGTCATGGCCCTTTCCCCATGCGCTGATGCTGGGGTTCTTTGCCGATTACCGGGCCGGAGACCTGGTTCCGGATGGCGTCGAGATTCTGGATGCACGCTGGTTCAGTCGCGACAACCTGCCGGATCTGCCGCCGTCGTTTTCCATCTCGCGTCAGCTGATTGAAAGCTACCGTCGCGGCGAGACAGACTGAGCCTCCGAGGACACTTCAGCGCTGGCGGGAAAAAAGTTTCCCCAGACGTGTGGCCAGCATGATATTGCCCTCAGCGCGCAGCTGGCCTTTCAGAAAGGCGCTCATGCCATCCTGTTCCCCGGTCACGACGCGGATAAAGGTTTCGCTGCCAACATACAGGGTGATATCCGGATCGGCGTGGTGCTGGCGCACCACCTGGCATTGCTGATCCTGCACATCGATATAAAAGCCCGATTCATCGTCGATAATGAACTGGAAAGTGCAGTTCAGGTCCTTTGCCTGGTCGGGGCAAAAACGTGAGGGGAGCTTGTCAATTACCTGGTCGACGCTGATCTGTTCGTTCATGGGCTTCCACTGTGTTCTGGGCAGTAAACCGTCTGGTCGTGATGACAGTGTTTTATGGTACATTACCCGGCTTACATTGATCTAAGAATTTATGGAGAAGCAAGTGCTCTCGTTCCTGTCTGAATACGGGTTGTTTCTGGCCAAAACGATGACCCTGGTGGTTGCTGTACTGGCGTTTGTGCTTGGGCTTGCCTTGATTGCCGGACGTAACCGCAAAGGGGGAACGGACGGGGAAATCAGCGTGACGAGCCTTAACGATCAGCTTGAGGACATGCAAAGCACCCTTGAGCAATCCCTGATGGACAAGGACAGCTACAAGCAGCAGATGAAGGACGAGGCCAAGCGCGACAAGGCCGAGGCCAAGGCGCGCAAAAAGGCGCTGAAAAAAGGCGAAACGGTGGAGTCTGCAGGTCGCCGCCTGTTTGTGCTCGATTTTGACGGTGATATCAAGGCCAGTGACGTCGAACCGTTGCGCGAGGAAATCACTGCGATCCTCACCGTGGCCACGCCGGAAGACGAAGTCGTGCTGCGCCTTGAGAGCGCAGGCGGCCTGGTGCATGAGTATGGCCTCGCTGCATCCCAGCTGGAGCGTATCCGCGCCCACAAGATTCCGCTGACCGTCTGTGTTGACCGTGTTGCCGCCAGTGGGGGCTACATGATGGCCTGTCTGGCCGACAAGCTGATGGCGGCGCCCTTTGCCGTGGTCGGCTCCATTGGCGTCGTGGCGCAGATGCCCAATTTTCACAAGTTGCTTAAAAAGCACGATATCGACATGGAAATCCTCACCGCCGGTGAATTCAAGCGGACCCTGACGATGTTTGGCGAAAATACCGACAAGGGTCGGGAGAAGTTCGTCGAGGAGCTCGAAGACACCCATGCGCTGTTCAAGGAGTTCGTCAGCGGCTATCGCCCGCAGCTCGACATTCGCAAGGTTGCCACCGGGGAGATCTGGTTTGGCAAGCGGGCGCTGGAGCAGCAGTTGATTGATGAAATCTGCACCAGTGACGATTACCTGATGCAGGCGGCACGCGACGCCGATGTGTTCTGCGTGCGTTACGAGGAAAAGAAAAGCCTGCAGGAGCGTATCAGCGACTTCGCCGTGCACACTGGCGACAGTCTGATGCTGCGCTGGTGGGACCGGTTGTACAAGAGTCGCCTGCTGTCCCGCTAAGCGGCGTCACAATCAGGCTTCAGGGTGCCGCCCGGGACGGGTGGCAGGCTCAGCAGAGAGGGAAGTGGATGTCGCAATCCGGCGTAATAGACAAGACCACGGACAAAATACTGCAGGCGGCGGCGGCGCTGTTTGCCGAGCAGGGCTTTAATGACACCACGATGCGACAGATTACGGCGCGCGCCGGCGTTAACCTGGCCGCCGTCAATTATCACTTTGGCTCCAAGGATCGGCTGATACTGGCGCTGGCTGATCGCTGTATTGAACCGCAGGTCACCTATCTCGAAACCATACTGGCCGAGCGCCTCGCGCTGGCTCCACAGCGTCTGGTGCTGGAAGAGCTGATGGAAATGCTCATGCGCACGCTGTTGCGGGCGCAAAGGGACAGTTCCCAGGGGCTGGTTGTTTTCATGCGCTTGCTGGATCTGGCCTACAGGGGGCGCCAGCGGGCGCTGCGCCAGCATCTGATTGCGACATTCGGTGCGCGCCTGCAGCCATTTATGCAGCACCTGCGCGAGGATGTGGCTCCGATGACGGATGACGAGTTCTTCTGGCGGCTGCATTTTCTGCTGGGGTCGGTCATCTTCACACTGGTAAACTTTCAGACTCTGGAGGCAATCGAGAAACAGGCCATTGATCTGGATACCGAGATCGAGCGTACCTTGCACCGTCTTGTGCCCGTGCTCAGTGGCGGTTTTCAGGCGCGCGCCGAAAGCAGCCGGTTCTGCTGGCTGTGAGTAGCTTGTCGCTGCGTATCTCGATCAGCCGGCAGCGGCTCGAGCTGTTCGATCAGGGGCGCCTGCTGCACAGCTACCCGGTGTCCACGGCACTGAACGGGGCGGGGGA
>JBFGZM010000094.1:0-10365 GCA_041586815.1 Marinobacterium sp.
ATGGCCCTCCACGGCAAAAACCCGCCGCAATCGCTCAGCCTCGGCAACCGTCAGCTTGCCCTCGCGCAGCAGGCGTTCAATATCCGCGTCCTGATGGTTCATGGTGTGCTCCCTTCAAGAGCGTCGAGCAGGCGCATGCCCTCGCTGGCCGAGAGATCGCCCTGCTCGATTGCCGTCAGAATGTCACGCTTGCGGGCCTCGTCCCGCTGCAGCTCCAGCTGCAGGCTGTCGATCAGCCGGTCGAGCCGGCTGCGCACCGTGGGATAGGACAGACCCAGGCGCTCCTCCATCTTGCGCAGATTGCCACCGGCCAGAATCAGCTGCTCGGCAAAGCGGCGCTGTTCGGCATCCAGTCGCGCCAGGCGCGGGCGGTGAAACTCCCCTTCATAGCCCAGACCGCAGTCTGCGCAACTCAGCCGGGTGATCCTCAGGGCGCCGCCACAGCACAGACAGCGGGCCGGATTCAGCACCGGCGCCTTTTCTGCTTTCATCAACGTTTCTCAATCAAAAGCTCAATAATGATAAGAATAGTCAAAAAAATGGATCTGAAAACCTTGTAGATACTTAAGTCCGGCTGCCCAACCTCATGCTGTAGGCAGTACCGCCTGGAGTATTTAGTACGTTAGAGGCCTCCCACCCAAAAAGGCGGTGCCAATGGCACCGCCTTTTTGATGGCTTGATCCTGAAGCCTGCTTATTTCTTGGGTCCCTTGCCTCGGCCGCCTCCGGGGCCGCCACTGTCGCCGGTGCCGCCCTGCACCGTCATCAACAGCACATCATGATTATTGCCGTCATTCGGATCGGTGGTCGTGCTGGTCAAGTCGACCACGTTCGTGATCTCGCCCAGGCTGCCTTTGGCCGTTACCTGGATCTCGAAAGTGACTTTGTCACCTGCGGCCAGCACAGGCTCGGCACAAGTGACGCTGTGCGAACCCTTGCTATAGAGGCACTGCTCGGACACGAACTGCACCACCAGCTTCTTCGGGGTGGATGGCAGCGTATCAATAACCTCGATATTCTGCGCATCAGAGGGGCCACCGTCTCCGCAGACCTGCGGGTCGTCGACTGAGCAACCCGCACTGTTGTGCACCGTGATGTAATAGAGGATAGTGCCGGACGGGTTCCCGGTCGGGAAGTTGCCGGTCTTGTCGACCCAGAGATCGGCTTGCGCATTCACCAGGGTATCGATGAAGATAGCATCCGCTTCCACACCTTCCTCAAGCACCGAGGCTGTATTGGTGAGGGTGGTGCCATCGGGTACCGACGCATCCACCAGCACATCAACGACCACCGTCAGCATCTCGCCCGGATCCAGGTCTCCGCCATTGCAGGTCAGGGTATTGCCCGCCTCGCTGCAGTTCGCTGCACCTTCTGTCACCTGGGCGCCGATGAAGCTGACGCCAGCCGGAAGCTCATCAATGATATCCACCATGGTCGCGGTGGACGGTCCGTTGTTGACCACCGAAACGGTGTACTCGAGTTCGGCACCTGCCAGCACCGGGTCAGGTATATCCAGCTTGGTGATCACCAGATCCGACTGGGCCTCTACCGTAGTCGTTTCGGTGACATTGTTGTTGGAAGTATCGGGATCTGCCGTGTTGCTGACAACCGAGGCATCGTTATGCAACAACCCCGTAGTGTCTGGCAGCACCAGTACCGTCACCGTCATTTCCACCTCGCCCAGGCTGGCCAGGTTGCCGAAGTCGCACACTGTCGGTGACAGAACATCGCCAGGCTCTCCTGCATTGCAGGATGCCGCCGGCACGATCGACACGACGCTGACACCCGCCGGCAGCCAGTCCCGGACCACCACACCATTAGCCGAGGAAGGTCCGTAGTTGGTTACCGTCATGGTGTAGACCAGCTCGGTACCGGCAATAACCGGGTCCGGTGAATCGGACTTGCTCAGCGACAGGTCCGCAGAGGCGGCAAAGGACAGGGCCCCGCTCGCCTGGTTGTTGCCGATATCCGGGTCGGGTGTCTCACTGCTCGCCGTGGCGATGTCGTTGATATCGCCGCTTTCGTCCGCACTGACAACAACCGTGATGGTGGCGCGATCACCCGCATCCAGATCGAAGCCGCTGCAGGTTACATCGATATGCTGATCGATGTTGTTCTGACTGGCCGGCGAGCAGACGCCCAGGTTATCGAGGTTCGCATTGGTGCCGTTGCTCGACACCGAAGCGCTTACCAGATCGAAAACACCGTCACTGTCGATGCTGTCGGTCAACACCACACTGCGGGCGGCCGATGGACCTGTATTGTCGATATAGATGAAGCAAGTGCCGTTGCCACCGGCGGGAACCGCCGAGGTATCGGGCTTGCACTGCTTGGTGACCACCAGGTCGGCGGACTCAAGCACAAGGGTAGACGCCATATCGCTGTTGTTGCTCAGGTCATCGTCCGGCTGCTCGGCCTCGACGCTGGCTTCGTTGAACAGCGACGTGGGGCCATCGTTGAGCACTGCCAGATCGGAGTCCACCCTGACCAGAACCTCGAACTGCCTGCTGTCGTCGACCGGGATATCACCGAGACTGCAGGTCAGCGTACCTGCCGGTGCCTCGACGCAACTGTCGGTATCGGTCTGGTAAGCCACACCTTCCGGCAGCACATCGGTAACGGTCACGCCGGTGGCGACACCGGGCCCGAAATTACGCACCAGGAAGTGATAGGTGAGGTATTCGCCGGCAACAACCGGGTCCGGCGAGTCGGTCTTGCTGATCGACACGTCGGCCCTGGGATCGCCGATATTGAAGGTCATTGCGGCCTGGCATTCGGAAAAATTGGCCGCCCGCACCGTCGTATCCGCTGGCAGACCGCTATAGAGCAGCGAGTGCGGGTTACTGCCCTCGTCCCACAGCTGATTATTGGTACTGCCCGGGAAGGGGTCGCCGGCATCGGCCGACTTGCCGTCGATGTTCAGTTCGGCCAGGCCGTCCGCTTGTTCCAGATCCACCAGGCGGTGGTTCACCGCATCGTGCCCCTCCTGCTGGTTATTGCTTTTCGCTTCATCGATATGCCAGATCAGGATACCGCAGCCAGGAAGGCCCTGATCAAAACCTGAATTCTGCCGGTTCTCCAGCAGGAAGTACTCACCCGAACCGCCGACTTCAACACCGTCGGGGTTGGCCAGCAGGCGGATAACATCGTCCGTATCCGACACCTGCCCCAGTACCACTTCACCGCTGACGCCGGTCATGTCGGCCGGCGTGGTCCAGCCCTCGAAGGACTTGCTCCAGGCGTCGTAGTGAGGCGGGGTATCCGACAGGTTGACGGTGCTGATGTACTGGCTCGCCATGGCGCTCCACCTGCTAACCCCGGGGGAGCTGTCGTCAGTATCGTACAGGTCCGGAAGCCCCAGGGAGTGGCCAAATTCGTGGGCGAACAAACCGATGGTCTGCATTTCATCACAGTTTGAATCCGAAACCCCGTAGGTAATTTCGGACTGAATGATAAAACGATTGACGTCGACACCGTCGCTGGTCGCATAGTCGGCGCCAAGACCAGACGAGTGCGGCCAGAGGTCGCCATCAGCATCGGCATCACAGCCATCATGGGCGCCGCCGCCGGCATAGATAATGCCGATCACATCGACCTTGCCATCGCCGTCATTATCGAATTGGGAAAAATCCACGTCGCCGTCGGCCTCATCAACCGCATCCTTGACCAGCTCCTCGTCCCTGTCCATGCCCTCTGCATCATAATAGTCCTTGGTCTCGGGCAGGGTGTAGCAGCCGCCAATCCCACCGGCAACGGTACCAACCATATTCAGCTTGCCGTAGGAAACCTCCCGGAAGTAATCATCCAGATCCCCGGGGCCCGTGGCTAAGCCGCCAAAAAGGTTGTCCTGCATCTCGGTACCGGTGTAGCTACAGGCCTCGTCGGAGAACTCCACCATGATAAAGAGCACCTTGGTATTGCCGGTACCAAAGGGTGGCGGCACGTTGGATGTCGGCATCCCCAGGGCCGATGCGCCAGCAGCACTGCGCAGGTCGTTTTGTACCGCGGTACTGGGGCGAAGATGAGAGCTGGCCGGAGCAGGCCCCGACCCCATGCCAAGGCCACTGGATACCAGCCGGCCGTCGCTGTCCTTTACCGCATATTCCCACATGCCCGTTGCGGAATTATGCAGCACGGTATAACCGTCCGTGGACTCCCAGCCGTGCACGTATTCGTCCCCCCACAGCCGCAGGGTGACTTCGGAACCATCCGCCTGGAGGAACGTTTGCCTGACATCGGGCGCGGCGGGCGCCGCGTAGACACCGGTCAGTGTCAGGAAAGACAGGCTGAAAACCATCAGCAGCCTGAGTAATTTCGATTGATCAAGGAACTTCATGGTGGTGCTCCTTATTCTCTTTTATTTTTCCTCTGCTTTTCGGCCTCCAGTCTTTCCAGATGCTCCGGCATCAGGCACGACATCGAATGTAATGGAATCTGCGGTAATACTTCGCATGGTAAAGACATAACCGAAAACCCGTTTCTGACGTGCTTTTTTATGGGCTTCTTCTGGCATGTTCCCACTAAAACGGTATTTTACGATTTCCTCCTGGTTTCCCATTCTAAGTTGCAAAAGCGCACCCAGAGGACAGTCATGACAATCCTCCCGCGGGCCTTTTATTTCCAGGGCGGTGATCTCAATCGCGGTGCCCTGAAGGCAAAACGTTTGATCTCGATGTAAAGAAACCACCTCGAATGAAAGCTTGTTTTCAGGGTCTGAAGCGAATGCGGACAGTGTTAACAGAAGGCCGCCAAGCAGCATCAAAAGCCGCTTTTTATGCCCGGAGATACCGAATGGGTAGAGGCTGTGTGCAAACGCCTTGCCCCGCGTACTCCCGGTAACCGGGCTATTATTGCGACTCCGGCAACATCCTTTCGGGTATGGACCACGACAGGGTTTTATTGTGGAAAGCCCCGCCAGCCGGGCCATTTTGGGTAAGTACCGCTGTGCCGAACGACAATTCCAACATCGTCGTCGGATGCGAGCTAACATGCCACTTGCCTCCCTTGTGTCCTGGCGCGGCGGGCCTCCTCGATCCCGTTCGTCACCACCTTGACGTCACCCCGGCTCACTTTAGCAGCGCAAGTCCGGCGACCTCTTTGTCGCTCTACGCTGGTACGAAACAGCGAAGAACGTATCTGAAAGTTTTAGCCACTGAGGGTTCTATGTCGAATGGCGCCAAAAAGCTGACAAACCGGACAGTTCAGTTAACAGTAATGCAAGTAAAATCAACCGCCTCCCCGGTTGACGTGGATAAAAACCAGTCAATAACTCTTGAAAACACACTAAATCTGTTACATATCTGGAACAGACAATGAATTATTTTCGGTATTATCTTTATCTGTAATGCAGAATTGACATCTTTAACATAGAAAAAATCAATTCCATCAAAATATATCTTCCATGTAACAGTTCCGCCCAACACCACTCGTACCCAATATCTATCCACAGCGGTTCACCGCGCAACAGCACACCCGGTCATCGAGTGACTGTAACAGTATCCATGCAGCCAGCAGCATGCCCCCTGGCTCAGCCCCGCCCACCGGAAATGGCGCAGGCTGTTTGTTTGGCACCGCCGTTCTGTTGTAAATCTGCTGTAATGAAGCTCGAATACCACAGATACAGCAAACCCGCGCAGCCCCCAGGGAGAAACAGTGAAACCGACCCCCTCGACTCTGACTGCAACGAGCCCCGCAGGACCACAGGCGCCGGGGACTCAGAGAAACGCCGCCAGCGTCTTGCTGCAGGCCCAAAACCTGGGCCTGCAGGATCAGGGGCGCTGGGTGTGGCGGCGGCTCGAACTGGCAATCACACCCGGTGAGCGGGTTGCGCTGACGGGGCCTTCCGGCAGCGGCAAAACCGCGCTGATGCGCGCCCTGGCCGGACTTATGCCTGCCTCCGAAGGCGACATCCTGTTTGAGCAACGCAGGCTGCAGCTCTGGCCAATGCCGCAATATCGCTCCCGCGTCGGCTACCTGGCGCAGCGACCTGAACTGGGCGACGGCGATACCGTGGAGGCGGCACTGGCTGCTCCCTTCGCTTATCGCAGCCGCCGTCATCAAGCCTGCCCACACCAATGGATTCAGCACGCGCTCGAGATGCTGGGACGCAACAGCCACTTCCTGCAACGCCGCGTCGCGTCTCTTTCGGGGGGAGAACAGCAGATTACGGCCCTGCTGCGACTGCTGGCACTGCAGCCCTGCGTGCTGCTGCTCGATGAACCCACCGCCGCGCTGGATGCAAGGTCAGCCCGGGACGTTGAAGCCCTGCTGGAAACCTGGCACGGCGAAGCCCCTGACCGCAGCTGGCTCTGGACCAGCCACGATGGCGCGCAGATCGAGCGCATGAGCACACGCACACTGGAGCTGCCATGGATGCCCTAGTCACCGACGACTACTACTCCCTCAGCCTGGCGCAGGTCGGTTTGGCAGCGTTGCTGTTGCTGATCAATGTCGCACTCTCGATCGGCCTGCAGCTGGGCCTGACCCGCTCCCTGCTGATTGCCAGTGTGCGCATGACGGTGCAGCTGCTGCTGGTCGGCCTGATCCTGGAATGGGTGTTTGCGCTGCGTTCACCGCTGCCTGTGCTGGGCATTGCCGCGGTAATGGCCACCCTGGCCGGGGTGACCGCCGCCGGCCGCACGCACCTGCGCTTTGCCGGCATGTACTGGGACTGCCTGCTGTCCGTTATGGCTGCCGCCATGCTGGTAACCGGCGCGGCACTGGCCGGGATTGTGCAGGTCGACCCCTGGTACAACCCCCAATACCTGATTCCCATGCTGGGGATGGTGCTGGGCAATATTCTGAATGGCATCAACCTGGGGCTCGATCGCTTCACCACCAGCCTGTTCGATCGCAGCGCCCTGATCGACACGCGCCTTGCCCTTGGCGCCACCCGCTGGGAGGCGGCGCGCAGCGAAGTCCGCGAGGCCCTGCACACGGCGCTCACACCGGCCATCAACAGCATGCTGGTGATGGGTGTGGTCAGCCTGCCAGGCATGATGACAGGCCAGATTCTCGCCGGCGCCGCGCCCGTCGATGCCGTGCGCTACCAGATCATGATCATCTTCATGATTACCGCAGCCGCGGCTCTGGGCTCCCTCGGCGCCATCCTGCTGGCCTACCGGCGCCTGTTCAATGCCCGCCACCAGTTTCTGAAGCACCGACTGGAAAAGCGCTAACCGCCGCAAGGCGGCGCAAATGACCTGGCTCGCCCTGCCTTTTCGCGGGGCAATTGTGCACCTGCGCTCCGGGGTAACTAAACTCCCTGTAATGTTTGATGCTTGTTCGGCCCGGCAAGACGGCTACCTTGCGGTGAAGGACACAGCCAGGAGACCCATATGACCCGAGTACTGGTGGTGGATGATGAACCCAACATTCTGCTGTCGCTGGAGTTCTTAATGCAGCAGGCCGGCTTTGAGGTGATCACCGCAGGCGACGGTGAAACCGCACTGCAGCGGGTCGACGAGCAGTGCCCCGACCTGCTGCTGCTGGATATCAGCCTGCCGGGACTCAGCGGCTTTGAAGTGCTGGAGCAACTGCGCGCCCGGCCGGAGCTGAGCCGCCTGCCGATTATCATGCTCACCGCCCACGGCCGCGAGGTGGAGCGGGAAAAGGGACTGGCACTGGGGGCTGATGACTACATCACCAAGCCCTTCTCCACCCGGGCCCTGGTGGAGAAAGTGCAGGCACTGCTGGCCGAAGGCAAGTGAGGTGCCCTCCTTTCAGTCCCTCCTCGGTCTCTGGCTGCTGTTCAGTGGCGCCAGCCTGTTCAGCGGTATCTTTCTGGGAGTCTGGCTGGACAGCTCGCTGCAACCGGACTCCGCCCAGCGGGCAGGTCTCTGGCTGCTGGCGCTGATGCCCGGCACGCTGGTTCTGCTGCTTGGTGCCCTGCTGGAGCGTCGTCTGCTGGCACCGCTGCGTCACCTGCAGGTGCAACTGGCACGCCTGGCCGCCAACCCGGATGCCAGCCGCGACTTCGCCCCCGAAGCCTGGCTTCGCCCCCTGGCAGGAGATCTTGAGCGGCTACGCAGTGGCTGGCGCGAAGACCGCCTGGAAATGCATACCGCCGCTGCGCGGGGCGCCGACAAGGCTCACCAGACTCGCCTGGAACTGGAGGCCGTACTGCAGGTACTGCACACCCCCTTGCTGCTATGCGACCAGCACCAGCGCCTGCTGCTGTTTAACCCCGCGGCCGAGCAGCTCTTTGCCAGAACCCAGGCCCTCGGCCTGGGGCGGCGTCTTTCCGAACTGCTACCCCAGCCAGGACTAAAGGAGGCGCTGCAACACCTGCCCCGAGACGGACGAGCACGCCAGCTGCTTCTGCCTTTCGGGGCACACTGGCTGCGCTGCGACCTGCGCCGCGTGGCCGCCAGCCAGGGCGAGACCCTGATCACGCTGCAGGACACAACGGCCTTGCACGCCGCAGATCAGCGCTGGCATGCCCCCCTTGCCCGGCTACTGCCGGATTTGCGCCGCCGCAGCGCCAGCCTGGTCAGCAGCTGCGAAATCTTGGCCACGGGCGAAGCACAGCCGCAACTGCAACGCCGGCTGGAAACCATCCTGCGAGAGGAAAGCTTGGCACTCGGGGCCCTGGTGAACGAACTGGCACTGCATTTTGACAGCCTCCAGCAGGACAGCGGTCAGTTGCAGGACACCTGGTCCAACGATCTCTGGAGCGCGCTGAGCGAACGCCTGCAACAGCAGCAGCTTGAGCTGCTTGCCATTGGCATTCCCCTCTGGCTCAGGGCCGACAGCCCGACCCTGCTCGAACTGCTATGTCGCCTGCTGGACCTGCTCCATGACACAACCGGGGTACGCCGCTTCGAGGCAGAGCTCTGCCTTGGCGATCAGCGCGTCTACCTGGATCTTATCTGGCCCGGCCAGCCCATCGACCAGGGCCGTATTGGCCGCTGGTTGCAGCAGCCGCTCACCGACAGCAGCGAATTCCCCTGTCTGCAGGATGTGCTGCGCCGCCACGACAGTGACTGCTGGTCACTCGCCGACCCGGACGGTCAGCACGCCCGGCTGCGGCTGCCGCTGCCGGCTCTGGCGCGCACAGACACCCCACCGGCTCCGCGCCCGCTGCGACCGGAATTCCACGACTTCAGCATTGCCGACCTGCCGCCGCCCGACGCGGAACTGGGCTCCTGCCCATTGGCGCAACTGGAAATGGTGGTGTTCGACACCGAAACCACGGGGCTGGAACTGCGCCAGGGCGATACACTGGTGAGCATCGGTGCCTGCCGCATCCTCAGTGGCCGGCTGCTCGCCCAGGACAGCTACGATCAGTTCATCAATCCCGGCCGCCCGGTACCGCCACAGAGCACGCTGATTCACGGCCTCAGCGATGCAGACCTCGCAGATGCGCCGCCCGCCGCGGTGGTGCTGCCAGGGTTTCGCGACTATATCGGCCACGGCATTCTGGTCGCCCACAATGCTGCCTTCGACCTGCTGGCCATCAACCTGCATGCCGAGTCCGCAGGGGTTTGTTTCGACATGCCGGTGCTGGATACGCTGCTGCTGTCGCGGGCCCTGGACCCCAGCCTCGAGGCCCACGGGCTGGATGCACTGGCCGCGCGTTTTGAACTCAGCTTTGCCCCCGGCACCCGGCACTCGGCGCTGGGCGATGCCAGGGTCACCGCCGAACTGCTGCTGCAACTGCTGCCGCGCCTGCAGGCACGTGGTGTGCATAACCTGGAACAGGCACTGCGCTTCCAGGCCGACGGCCAGCGCGGGAGGGGCCTGCCATGATGCGTCCATCCGCGCCCGAGCCCCGCCTGATCGCTGTCACGCTGCTGGCCGCCCTGTTATTTACACCGCCGCTGCTGGGGCTGTTTGACCAGCCGGGAAACAGCGGCTTGTCGTGGCTGCCGCTGTACCTGTTCGGTGCCTGGGGATTCGTGATCCTGCTGGCGGCCCTCATTCTGGAGCGCCATGATGACGATTGACGAGCCTGTACACTGCGTCGGTCTTAATGAGCCCCGCGAATTCCGGCAAGCGGCGCGCAGCGCTGACGCCTGTAAACGTGATGCTCCAGCCAGGCGGCATCCCGCCGCTGGAGCGGCCATGATGACGATTGACGGGCCTGTACATTGCGTCGGCCTTAATGAGCCCCGCGAATTCCGGCAAGCGGCGCGCAGCGCTGACGCCTGTAAACGTGATGCTATAGCCAGGCGGCATCCCGCCGCTGGAGCGGCCATGATGACGGTTGACGGGCCTGTACATGGCATCGGCCTGAATGAGCCTTGCGAACTCCGGCAAGCGGCGCGCAGCGCTGACGCCTGTAAACGTGATGCTCCAGCCAGGCGGCGTACCGCCGCACGGTGCAATTCGCCTGAAGCTCACTGGCACCCTGCCCCGAGCACTG
>JBFGZM010000095.1:0-10359 GCA_041586815.1 Marinobacterium sp.
GCCATGAACCATTCGAACGGAATGGGCACAGTGGAGGTGCCCTGGCTGGCATGGTGGTACCAGTCGCGGCTGTCGCTGTTCCAGGCCGGACCCTGGTCGAGCCAGACGACACGATCAACCGGTTCGAAGGGGGGGAGGGCGCTGCAGGCGCCGAAGAAAAGGGTTGAGCAGACGAGCGCGATTCGCAGGGCAGGCATTACAGATCCCTCTGTTGTGGCCTCGGGTGGCCAGATCCCATGGACGTTACTTCCAGTTAAACAGGCGTTTTAACCTGTCTGGAGTGTAGTCCAACCGGCGCCCGGGCCAAAAAAGGAAGCTCAGCCTGTCAGACGGTCGTCACGGTAATCCCTGAATGCCTGTTCGATTTCCTCCTGGGTATTCATCACGAAAGGCCCGTACTGCACTATGGGCTCGCCGATGGGGCGGGCCGCCAGCAGCATCAGGGCGCTGTCTTCCCGGGCCTGCAACGCTACGGCGTCGCCATCGCTGAGCACACCCAGCTCGCCGGCATTCAGCATCTGGCCGTCCAGCTGAACCTGACCCCGGTATACGTAGACAAAAGCGCGGTGTCCGGGTTGCACCGGGTGTGTCAGTGCACTGCTACCGGGCATGCGGATATCCACCATCAGCGGTTCAACGCCGATACCGCGAACCGGCCCGATTGCGCCCAGGGAATCACCGGCAACAACACGGCGCAGAATGCCCTGCTCATCCCTGGCCTCGGTGATGTCTTCGGGCAGCAGATCCTGGTAATGCGCCGGGTTCATTTTCTCGGCCGCCGGCAGGTTTATCCACAGCTGAAAGCCCCACATCAGGCCTTCTTCCTGCTGCGGCATTTCGGAATGGATAATGCCGCGCCCGGCCGTCATCCACTGGGCGCCGCCGGACTGCAGCAGACCGATGTTATCCAGATGATCGCGATGCTCCATGCGTCCTGCCAGCATGTAGGTCACGGTTTCAAAACCGCGGTGCGGATGAGACGGAAAACCGGCGATATAGTCGTCAGCGCTGTCGGACTTGAACTCGTCCAACATCAGGAAAGGGTCCAGGTGGCGCAGGTCTGGCGTACCGATTACGCGGTTCAGGCGCACCCCGGCGCCATCGGATGTCGGCATGGCGCGGCTGCGACGTTCAAGCGTGCGTAGGGTCATGGGAGGCTCCTGTCGGTTGCGGGTTCATGCTGTCATCCTAAAGAGATGGCAGGCAGCCTAATAGCGGAAATATTTGTCCGAACCCTTCAGTTTTTTCGCATGCTTTTTCGTATCATGAAGCCCAATCGTATCGGGGATAACTCTATGTTGTGGGTCAAAACCTTTCATATTCTGGCGATGACCAGCTGGATGGCGGGGATTTTCTATCTGCCGCGCATCTTTGTGCATTTTGCCGAGGGGCGTGCCGCGGGGCAGGATGTGACGCGGCTGCAGATCATGGCGCGAAAACTGTACGGTTTCATGACGGTGATGGCGGCTTTCACCCTGGCGCTGGGGCTCTGGCTTTGGCTGGGCTATGGCTTTAGCGGCGGCTGGCTGCATGCCAAGCTCGTATTCGTGGTGCTGCTGATCGGTTACCACGGCTGGTGCCGGGTTTATCTCAGGCGCATGGCGGCGGGGGCATTGAGTCAGAGTGGGCGCTATTTCCGGTTGTTCAACGAGCTGCCATTGCTGATTTTCGTGCCGATTCTGATTCTGGTGGTGGTCAAGCCATTCTGAGGTTGTCCATAGCCGCTCGATACTTCGGGAGCTAGTCCTGTTCCGGGTGCAACCGATGGAGCAGGCGTTGCAGTCTGGCCTCAAGGCGATCACTGCGCTGGCGCAGGTTGTCCACATCGGCCATAAAGCCTTCGAGCTCGGCCCTTGGGGGTAACATTCGGGCTTCTTCCTGCAGGTATTCACCCAGGTTGAGGCTCAGGTTGTTGCCGGTCTGACGCCAGTAGCTGCCCTGCTGGCGCATGAAACGCGCCGCCTGGTAGGCCGGCAGGTCGCCGATCTGGTCGGCCAGCAGGCCTTCCCAGTCGATGTCGGTGTCGGCGAGGATCGTTTGCAGGCGGTTCGCAAGGGCACTGTCGCCGCTGATCGAAACGCCCTTGCCGAACAGGGCTGCAGCCTTGTCTTCGCTGTTCACCAGGCGCAGCAGCGCACTGACACTGCCGGCGATGGTCGCATCGGGCTCGGCGCCATAGTGCTGCTGCAGTTGCAGGCCTTCGTTGTTGGGGATCAGAAACAGCGTCATGGCCACCGGGGAGCTGATTTGCAGGGCGATAACGCGGCCACTGAGCCGGCCCAGCGCCCGCAGGGTCACCGGGTCCCTTGCCAGCAGACGGTTGAGACCCTGTTCGACCAGTGTTACCAGGGTGGCATTGAGCATGTTCAGCGGCATGGTGTGAGTTCCGTCAACGGAGTCAGGGCTTGATGCCGGTGTGCAGGGCGACGACGCCACCGGTCATGTTCTGGTACTTGCACTGCACAAGTCCGGCCGCTTCCATCATGCCCTTGAGGGTTTCCTGGTCCGGGTGCATGCGGATGGATTCTGCGAGGTAGCGGTAGCTTTCCGCATCTCCGGCGATCGCCTGGCCCATCTTCGGCAGAATGTTGAAGGAGTAGAAATCGTACAGCTTCGTCAGCGCCGGATTGTTGGTTTTGGAAAACTCCAGCACCATGACCTTGCCGCCGGGCTTGAGCACCCGGGCCATGGAACGCAGGGCGGCGTCCTTGTCGGTGACGTTGCGCAGGCCGAAGGCGATGGTGATGACATCGAAGTAGTTGTCTGGAAACGGCAGTGCCTCGGCGTTGGCCTGCACAAACTCGATATTGCCGGCCGCGCCGCGATCCAGCAGCTTGTCACGGCCGACCTTGAGCATGGAGTCGTTGATGTCCGCCAGCACAACCTTGCCCTGGGCCCCAACCAGACGGGAGAAACGCAGCGTGAGGTCGCCGGTGCCGCCGGCGATATCCAGCACCCGGTGCCCGGCGCGCACGCCGCTCTGTTCGATGGTCAGACGCTTCCACAGCCGGTGTACGCCGCCGGACATCAGGTCGTTCATGATGTCGTATTTGGTGGCGACCGAGTGAAACACGTCGGCTACCCGTTTGGCCTTGTCTTCGACCGGCACCTGCTGGTAGCCGAAATCCGTGGTGTTATCTTGCTTGTGGTCGCTCATGGTCACAGTTCACTAAGCCTTTGCGGAATCTGTGCGCATTGTAGCGCGCCACCCGGGGACTTGTCTGTCCTTGCAACGGAGTGCTGTTGATCAGCCCCTGGCAATCAGGCCGCCATCACGGGAGGCGCCGGCGGCTTCAAGCTGGCGCAGGTACTCGTTCCAGTAGCGGTCGTGATCGTGGGCCAGATCGTAGAGGTACTCCCAGGTAAAGAGGCCGCTGTCGTGACCGTCATCGAAGACGATCTTGAGCGCGTAGTTGCCGGCCGGCACCACCTGCTTGAGCCCGACCAGCTTCTTGCCGGTTTGCAGCACCCCCTGGCCGATGCCGTGGCCGCGGACTTCGGCGGAGGGGGAGTGGACACGCAGGTATTCGGCGGTCAGTTCGAAGTTGCCATCGGCATACACCAGTTCCAGGGTGCGGGACTTGAGGTGCAGCTTGATATCGGAAGGAAGCGGGGTCGTGTTCATGCTATGCATCCAGCGCCTGTGGATAAGAGAGGGTGGGGCCCCTGTGAGCCCCTCTGGGCCAGCCTACAGAATATAGTGGCTCAGGTCCTGATCCTGGCTCAGTTCGGCCAGGTACTTGTTGACGTAGGCCGCATCGATCTGCAGTTTTTCGCCACCCTGGTCCGAGGCGGTAAATGACAGCTCTTCCAGCAGCCGCTCCATCATGGTGTGCAGGCGTCTTGCACCGATGTTCTCGGTCTGTTCGTTGACCTTGAAAGCAAGTTCGGCGATACGGGCGATGGCATCGTCACCAAACTCGATATCCACGCCTTCGGTCTTCATCAGTGCACGGTACTGCTCGGTGATGCTGGCGTTGGGTTCGGTCAGAATGCGGCGGAAGTCATCCGGCGTCAGCGCATTGAGCTCGACGCGAATCGGCAGGCGGCCCTGCAGTTCCGGGATCAGGTCGGAGGGGCGTGCCAGGTGAAAGGCGCCAGAGGCGATAAACAGGATATGGTCGGTGTTGACCATGCCGTGCTTGGTGCTCACGGTGCAGCCCTCGATCAGCGGCAGCAGGTCGCGCTGCACGCCTTCGCGGGATACATCACCGCCGGTGGCATCCGTCCGCTTGCAGACCTTGTCGATCTCGTCGAGAAAGACGATGCCGTTCTGTTCAACCCGCTCGATGGCGCTTTGTTTGATGTCTTCGTCCTTCACCATCTTGGCCGCTTCTTCATCCACCAGCAGCTTGAAGGCTTCTTTCACCGACAGCCGGCGCTGCTGCTTGCGGTCGCCGCCGAAGTTGGCAAACATGTTCTGCAGCTGGCTGGTCATTTCCTCCATGCCCGGCGGTGACATGATTTCGACGCCGACCTTGGGCTGGGCGATGTCGAGCTCAATTTCCTTGTCGTCCAGCTGATGTTCGCGCAGCTTCTTGCGAAACACCTGGCGCGTGGCGCTGTCGGTCTTGCTGGGCGCAGTTTCGTTGCCCGTGGGGCGTGCCGGCGGCAGCAGGGCATCGAGAATGCGTTCTTCTGCCGCTTCTTCAGCCCGGAAACGCACCTTGTCGGTTTCCTGTTCACGCACCATCTTGATGGCCATATCGACCAGGTCGCGCACGATGGTTTCGACATCGCGCCCGACATAGCCCACCTCGGTGAACTTGGTCGCTTCCACCTTGATAAAGGGAGCATTGGCGAGTTTGGCCAGGCGGCGAGCGATTTCGGTCTTGCCGACCCCGGTAGGGCCGATCATCAGAATATTCTTGGGAGATACTTCGGCCCGCAGCTCTTCAGTGAGCTGCATGCGGCGCCAGCGGTTGCGCAGGGCCACGGCGACGGAGCGCTTGGCGGCATCCTGGCCGATGATATGGCGGTCCAGCTCGTGGACAATTTCACGCGGTGTCATGTTGGACATGTCTGGTTCCTCGAGTCGCCCGTCAGGCCACGGAATTCAGTTCTTCGATGGTCAGGTTGTCGTTGGTGAAGACGCAGATGCCGGCGGCGATCTGCAGGCTCTTTTCAACGATGTCGCGGGCCGGGAGTTCAGTATTGCCGATCAGGGCGCGGGCGGAGGCCAGGGCAAAATTGCCGCCGGAGCCGATGGCGACCACGCCGTCTTCGGGATCGATGATGTCGCCGCTGCCGGAAATCAGGAAGGTGCGCTCCTTGTTGGCCACCAGCATCAGTGCCTCGAGTTTGCGCAGGGCGCGGTCACTGCGCCATTCCCGCGCCAGCTGGGTGACCGCGGTGAGAATGTTGCCCTGATGCTTGTCGAGCTGCTGCTCGAACAGGTCGCGCAGCGTGATGGCATCGGCGGTGGAGCCGGCAAAACCGGTGATGACCTGATGCTTGGGCAACAGGCTGACTTTTCTGGCGGTACCTTTCATTACGGTGTTGCCAAGTGAGACCTGGCCGTCGCCGCCGACCACTACCTTGTCGCCCCGGCGCACGGATACGATCGTTGTCATGTGTTGCTCCTGAGTAAGCCTATCCCGCAAAGATGGTGCCGCGGGCGCGAAATTCAAGCGCAGCGGCCAAATAATACCGGCAGCGCCATGTCTGGAGACGTGCGCAAAGGCAGCGACACCGCGCCTGCGGGCGGGATAACGGCAGTACAGGAGGAATGTCGCGAAGAGGGAGTTGCAGCCCCCGCAAGGCATGCGGGAGCCTGATCATGCAGATGCTACTGCTTGATTGCCATGGCCTGGATGCTCATCTGGGCCATTTTGTTCTGTGCCTTGTTAATGTCGGCACGGTTGTCAAAAGGTCCGGTGCGCACCCGGTACCAGGTGCCATTGCTGCCTTCGCTCTTGCTGGTGCGAACATTGGGCAGACCCGCCAGCAGCAGCTGGGCGCGCATGCGTTCTGCGTCGGCCGGGTCCCGGAAGGAACCTGCCTGCAGCAGGTAGCTCTGCTCCAGCTTGGCATTGCGTGGCGTCGACTTGTAGGCTTCCACCGTAGGGGCTTCAACCTCGCTTTTGGGCAGCATTTCGTAAAAATCGAAACGCGGCTGTGGCTCCCCGGGGGCAGAGGTACTGCTGTCAACCGTAATGTCCTTTACGGCCGCCTGGGGAACGGGCGCCTTGTCCGGCTCCACCGGCGCGGGGCCAGGCTTGACGGCAACCGGTGCCCTTGGTGCAGGTGCGGTCTGCTGCTGCACAGGGGCGGACTGGAAGTCGTTGAGCTGCATCAGGCCATAGGCCAGCCCGCCGATGGCCACGACCGAGACCAGCGCCAGTGGCCAGGCGCTTTTTTTGCGCCTGGGGGCGGGCTTGGGTGCACTGCTGCGGCTGCGGCTGGCACCCCCGCTACGGCTGTTTTTCTGTGCAAAGTCCTTGCGCGAAGCCATGGGGTTACATCTGTTCCGGTGCCGATACGCCCAGCAGCTGCAGACCGTTGGCCAGAATCTGGCGCACCGCCGAGCTCAGTGTCACGCGGGCGTTACGCAGGTTGGCGTCGTCAATCAGCATCTTGTGAGCGTTATAGTAGGAATGGAAGTCGTTGGCCAGCTCGCGCAGGTAGTTGGCCAGCACATGGGGCTCGTAGTTGAGCGCAGAGCTTTGCAGCACTTCCGGGTATTTGCCCAGCTTGGTGATCAGGTCCTTTTCGTGCTCGGTATCCAGCAGCCCCAGATTTGCAATCCCTTCGGCCTGATTCCAGGACCAGCCAGCTTCATCCAGTTTGCGCAGAACCGAGCAGACACGGGCGTGGGCATACTGAATGTAGTAGATGGGGTTGTCCTTGGATTCGGACTTGGCCAGCTCAAGGTCGAAGTCCATGTGCTGCTCGGACTTGCGCGTGACATAGAAGAAACGGCAGGCATCGTTGCCCACTTCTTCGCGCAGCTCGCGCAGGGTGACGAAGGATCCGGAACGGGTCGACATCTGCACCCGCTCCTGGCCGCGGTACAGGATGGCGAACTGTACCAGTCGCACAACCAGGCGCTCGGGGTCGTATCCCATGGCCTCCAGGGCCGCCTTGACGCGGGTGATGTAGCCGTGGTGATCGGCGCCCCAGATATTCACCACCTTGTCGAAGCCGCGCTCGAACTTGTTCATGTGGTAGGCGATGTCGGAGGCGAAGTAGGTGGTCTGGCCATTGGCACGACGCACAACGCGGTCCTTGTCATCACCGAAATCGGTGGAGCGGAACCAGAGGTTGCCTTCCTCTTCGTACAGGTAACCTTTTTCCTGCAGCTTGTTCAGGGCGCTGTCGACATCACCGGTATGGGTCAGGGAGCGTTCGCTGAACCACTGTTGGTACTGCACGCCGAAACCAGCCAGGTCGTCACGAATGTCACCGAGGATGGAATCCAGACCGGCACTGAACACGGCTTCGTAGCCGTCATCGCCCAGCAGGGCGCGGCAGCGCTCGATCAGGGCATCGATATGCACTTCCTTGTCGCCGCCGGCAGGCTCATCGGCCGGAATATCGCTGAAGACGGCAGCGCTGCTGTGGTGCAACGTATCGCCCAGGCGCGCGCGCAGGTCGGCGGCGATGTCGTGGATGTATTCACCCTTGTAGCCGTTGCTCGGGAAGGGGAAGGTCTCGCCGCAGTTTTCAAGGTAACGCAGCCAGACGCTGGTGGCGAGGATGTTCATCTGCCGCCCGGCATCGTTGACGTAGTATTCACGCTCAACCTGCACGCCGGCGGCTTCCAGCAGGTCCGACACCGTGGCGCCGTAGGCTGCGCCCCGGCCATGGCCGACGTGCAACGGGCCTGTGGGGTTGGCGGAGACAAACTCGACCTGCACGCGGCCGGCGCTGTTGGCGGGCTGGCGGCCATAGTCGTGGCCGGCGGCGAGGATTTCTTCCACCACCCGGTTGGCAACATCAGCCTTCATGTAAAAGTTGATGAACCCGGGGCCTGCAATCTCGGTCTTGTCGAGCTGCGCCGAGGCGGGCAGTGCGTCGAGAAGCGCCTGAGCCAGCTGTCGCGGATTTTGTCGGGCAGGCTTGGCCAGCGTCAGGGCAATGTTGGAGGCAAAGTCGCCGTGAGTTTTATCACGGGTGTTTTCCACCATGACATTGGTCTGGATATCGGCAGGCAGAGTGCCGTTTGCAATCAGTGTGGCGAGCGCAGAATCGATCAGATCCGCAATATGTTGTTTCATCAGACGTGAGGTACCGGTTCGGATTGGATAAAAATCGACCGCGCATTATCGCCTGTTGGCGGTCAGTTGTTAAGGGGTACGCAATCAGACCGGGCGGTCAAAATTTTCCCGGCCCGGGGAGTGCGCCCCGATTGCGGTACCCGGTGGCGCAGCTCCGGGCCGGCATCAGTGACTGTCAGCGGGGTCGACATCCAGGCTCCAGCGCACCTGTCGCGCCAGCGGCGACTGCTCCAGGATGGGCGTGATGCTGCTTAATACCTGCTGCAGGGCCCGACGATCATGGCTTTGCAGCAATAGCTGGGCGCGGAAAAATCCGGCGCGCTTTTCCATTGCGGCGGGGAAGGGGCCTAGCCAGCTGACGCCGGGCCGGCTGAATTCATCGGCTGCAAGCGCATTGCACAGGGTGCTGAGGAAGGCCTCCGCGCGGCCGCGCTGGTTGGCTTCGGCGCGCAGCAGTGCATGGTATATAAAGGGCGGCAGACCGCTGTTGCGGCGCAATGCCAGTTCCGCCGTCGCGAAGGCTTCGTATCCCAGGCTGACCAGCTGCGTCAGGGTCGGGTGATCGGCGTGGTGGGTCTGCATCAGCACCTGTCCCGGGCGCTCGGCCCGCCCTGCCCGCCCTGCAACCTGCAGTATCAGCTGCGCGGTACGTTCCATGCCGCGAAAGTCGGCGCTGAACAGGCCGGCATCGGCATCCAGAATCACCACCAGGGTTACCGCAGGAAAATGATGGCCCTTGGCGAGCATCTGGGTGCCCACCAGGATGCAGGGGCGGCCGTCATGTACGCGATCCATGATGTCCTGCATGGCGTTGCGCCGCTGGGTGCTGTCGCGATCGACACGAATGACATCGGTGTCGGGGAATAACTGCTGCAGCACACCCTCGGTACGTTCGGTACCCGCGCCCTGGGGCTTGAAGTCGGTGCTATGGCAGGATGGGCAACGGTGCGGGATGGGTCGCTGATGGTCGCAGTGGTGGCAGTGCAGGTGCGGTGGTGTGCGGTGCAGCGTCATGCGGGCATCGCAACGATCACATTCGATTACGGTACCGCACTGGTGGCACATCAGCGCCGGTGAAAAACCCCGCCGGTTCAGGAACAGCAGCACCTGGTTGCCCTGCTGCAGTTCAATACCAATACGGCGGATGACCTCTTCGGACAGGCCGCTGTTGAGCGGCTGCTGACGGATATCGTACAGCTCGAACCTGGGCGGGCGGGCATTACCGGCGCGCTGATTAAGGCGCACATGGCGGTAGCGGCCGCCCTGGGCGTTGTGCAGGCTTTCGAGCGAGGGTGTGGCGGTGCCCAGCACCAGTGGAATGTTTTCGGCGCGGGCGCGCATAACGGCAAGGTCGCGGGCCGAGTAGCGAAAACCGTCCTGCTGCTTGAACGAGATGTCGTGCTCTTCGTCGACGATAATAATGCCGGGCGCCTGCAGCGGTGTGAAAAGTGCCGAGCGGGTACCGATCACCACCCTGGCCTGGCCCGAACGGGCCTGCAGCCAGGCATCGAGGCGCTGTCTGTCGGTCATGTTGGAGTGCAGTACCTGTACCTCCACGCCGAAGCGGGAGCGGAACCGGCTCACGGTCTGCGGCGTCAGTCCAATTTCCGGTACCAGGACCAGTGCCTGAGTCCCCGACTGCAGAGTGCGCTCGATAGCCTGCAAATAGACTTCGGTCTTGCCGGAACCGGTAATGCCCTGCAGGAGTACGGGGTTAAAGCCATCACGCTCGAAGATGGCGCTCAGTGCCTGCTTTTGCTCGTCGTTCAGGGGCAGTGGGGACTGGCGCAGCAGTGCGGTATCCGTGGGGGCGGCCGGTGTCTCGCTGGCGCCCGCTTCGCGCTCTTCGATCAGGCCCTTGTCACTGAGCAGCTTCTGCTGCGAGCTGCTGTAACCGGCGCTGCGAATGGCTGGGTTATCCAGACCCTCGGGGTGCTGCAGCAATAATTCCAGCAGGGCGCGCTGCTTTTTCGCTCGTGGTGCGATGGCGTCTGCACGAATGCCTGGCACGACATGCCAGCGTTGCTGCGGGCTGGGCTGATCGCTTTCGCCCTTGCGCAGCAGTACCGGCAGAGCCTGGTGCAGTGCATCGCCAATGGGGTGCTGGTAATAGTCCGCGGCCCAGCAGGCAAGTTCCAGC
>JBFGZM010000096.1:0-10353 GCA_041586815.1 Marinobacterium sp.
ATATTCCAGAGCATCAACCAGTTCAAACTCATGCTCCTCATATCGATTCTTCAGACATTCAAGCGCTGCCAGCGCTACGCGAGCACCGAGCCTGGCAGGTTTGGGGGGCGTACTATCGCGCACGGTACCCAGAAAAATCAATAATTTCATTTTTCGAATTCCTTCTGGCAGGCCAAGAGTATAACGACCTCACCAATAAATATTCCATAGTCACGGAAGTCACCTGGAATAAAGAACCCGTGACAGCCGTAAAATTCCCGATTTAGCTTTAAGTGCCACTGTCCTCATGCAGCACTAAAGAAACAATTTTATTAACCAAAGGGGAAACGAGTATTACTGTTGGAAAAGCAACAACAAAAGCAAAGCTCCAGGCCTGCAACCAAATAAAAACTATACCTTCCACCAGGCCCACGTTAAAAATACTTATAACAAAAGACATGATACCAGACATAAAAAATGCCATAAAAAATGAAAATACTGTTTTACGATATTTAGGGGAAATCATTTTAGATACTCATAAATCTGTGTAACACTGAACATCATAATATGGCGTATGCGCGCTTACGCACAGCCCAGGGTCGCGAAACCAGCGGCCAAGCGACTGACGGGAATAGAACTTTGAGTTACCACTGCCATTTTCCTCCGTTGAAAACGGGCTTGAGCGGCTGCGCGTTAGGCTATACGCAGTATCCGCCTCTATTCAATCCATAATGCCTCGCATAATGGCCCATTTCAGGCCATCGTGCCAGCGAGAGTTGCCCGAGGGCCACTTGTCCGCTGCTCGCCGTGCGGTGCCATTGCACCCCTGAGCGTTACCCGCCTGCGCCAAAAAGCACAGAGCAATGCTGCCCTGATTAGTCTTCCTGCCGGGACTGGGTCGGGCTCTGGCCGAAATGTCGTGCATAGGCGTGGCTCAGCGCCTCCTGGCTGCCATAGCCATAGCGGGCCGCCACGGTTTTTACGCGGGCGCCGGCGGCCAGGTCCTGACGCGCCAGGGTCAGGCGCCATTGGCGCAGGTAGCTGAAAGGCGTCTGGCCGACCAGGGTCGAGAAGCAGGCCATGAACTGGCTGCGGGACAGTCCCGCCAGCGCTGCCAGGTCTTCGCTGCGCCAGGCCCGTTGCGGTGCTTCATGAATCGCCACCAGCGCCCGGCTGATTCGCGGATCGGCGAGGCCTGCAATCAGTCCCGGCTGGCTGCCGCCAAGCTCCACGCCCTGGCGCAGCAACATGATGACCAGCACCTCGAGCAGTCGCTGCAAGGTGGAATAGCCGCCACAGCGCTCGGCAGCGGCTTCACGGCCAATCAGCTGCGCCAGATCATTCACCACGCCACCGGGATCCACCTCCATGCGCAATTGTGCAGGCAAGGCCCGCGCCATGGGATTGGCGTCACCGCCGAGTGAAACGCTGGCCGCAATCAATACTCGCCGCTGCAGGGCTTCATCGGGCACGCTCGGTGGCGCCACAGGCCAGAACAGCACCTCGTTGATTACCTTGCCATCGGCGCCGGCAAGCAACAACAGATTGGCCGTCGCGTCCGTGCGATCCGTGAGGGTGGAGGCCTGCAGTTCGAACCGGCTCAGCAGCGCCGAGAGGCGGTCGGGTCTTTGAACGTAATCTCGCATTTCGGACTTTAAATCATGATTACTGGAAATTTTATTCGCCAGAGTATTCTACTCTAGAGTCAAAGTCCCTGACACCCCACTAATCGAGGCCCGCATGTCCGTACAGATTGATTACTATCTCAGCTGCATTTCCCCTTTCACCTTTCTCGGCCATGACCTGCTGCTGAAGACAGCCGCAAGCGCCGGCGCCCGGATCAACTTCTTGCCGATGCGCCTGGCGCCGGTGTTCGCACAATCGGGAGCCAAACCACTGGGTGAACGTCCGCAGAGCCGACGCGACTACCGCCTGGTAGAACTCAAGCGCTGGGCCAGGAAGCGCGGTCTGGCGCTGAACCCTGAACCCAAATACTTTCCGACCAACCCCGCCCTGGCGGACAGCTGCGCTATTGCTCTGCTGGAATGCGGTGAGAATCCGGCCGGATTTGCCGGCCGCATCATGGCCGCCTGCTGGGTGGAAGACAAGGACATCGCCGACAGCGCCGTGGTCGCCAAAGCCCTTGCGGCAAGCGGCTTTGATGCCGATGCAATCCTTGCCGCCGCGGCATCCGACGTTATTGCCAGCCGCTACGAACAGAACACTCAACAGGCCCTGGCCCGAGGCATCCTTGGCGCACCGGCCTATGTGCTCGACGGTGAGCAATTCTGGGGACAGGATCGGCTTGAGCTGCTGGCTGAAACCCTGTCCGGCACCCGGAACGACAACCCGGCGTAAGCCTTTCGTTATTGCCTGGCGCACTGTTCCAAGCCCCGCTGCAGGTGCTATCCTCAGTGGGCTTCGAACCCTCACGCTTAAAACACAGGATGTAACACATGGCTACCATTACCCTGAAAGGCAATCCGGTTGAAACCAGCGGCAACCTGCCGGCTGTAGGCAGCCAGGCACCGGACTTCACCCTGGTAAAAACGGACCTCAGCGAAGCCACCCTGAGTGACTACCGTGGCAGCAAGCTGGTACTCAACATCTTCCCGTCGGTCGATACCCCCACCTGCGCCACCTCGGTGCGCACTTTCAACAAGCGCGCGGCAGACACCGGCGTCAATGTCCTTTGCGTCTCCGCGGACCTGCCCTTCGCGGCTGCACGTTTTTGCGGCGCCGAAGGCATCGACAAGGTGGCCGCCGCATCAAGCTTTCGTTCCGATTTCGGTAACGCCTATGGCCAGACCATCACCACGGGGCCGCTGGCCGGTATCCTGGCCCGCGCCGTGGTTGTCATCGATGAAAACGGCAAGGTACTGCACACCGAACAGGTAAGCGAAATCGCCGACGAGCCGAACTACGATGCGGCACTGAAAGCGCTGTAAGCGCAATGTGATGCCTGGCTGGCGCTAGGCACGCTTTACCCGCCGGGCGATGTGGTGAGAGATTCTCGGGGCACTGTCGCCCAGGTGGAAATCCAGTTTCTGTTCCCAGATGGCCCGGTCATGCGCTGTCACCCGCTCGTGCTGGCGCAGATGTTCCACCCAGGAACCATCCACAAAGTATTCAATAAAACGGCTCGGGTCTGCCGCATCCTGAAACAGTTCCCAGGACAGGGCGCCGTTACGCAAGCGCATGCGCCGGCTTTCCTGCATCAGCTGCATGAACTCCTCCACCCGGGCTACCTCGATGCAGTATTCGATCTGGGTCATGATCGGCCCCTGCCGGGGCGCCAGTGGCATCGCCAGTTCAGGTTCGCTCCAGAATTGCATGGGCGTCAGATCCCGCACGCCGGAGGCCTCCACCCGCACACGTCTGAGCCCCACCAGCGCCAGCATGGCAAACAAAGCGGCAACAGCCAGGCTGGTGCGCGTATCGGCAAGCGTTGCCACCTGCCCCCAGAGCGCAGCGCCGACCGCCGTGCCGCCCATAACCGCCATCTGAAACACCGACATGCCCCGCGCCCGCACCCAGTCGGGCAATACCATCTGCACACTGATCGACAGGGAATTGGCCGTCGCCAGCCAGGACAGCCCCGCCAGCAACAGGGCCGCCATGGCCACGCCGATATTGGGGGCGAACGCCAGCAACAGTGTTGACAGGGCATTGGCCAGAGAGCCGTAGTTCACCATCTCGCTGCGCCCAAAACGCTGGCGCAAGCGCGGCAGCAATGCTGCGGCCAGTATCGCCCCCACGCCAATGGTGGCCAGCAGCAACGTATAGGTACGGGCATTACCGCCCGGCAACTGTTTCGCCACCACGGGCAGCAACGCGATCGAGGCGATGGAGAACATGAAGAAGGTGACCGCACGCAACAGCACCGCATGCATCTCCGGTGACTGGCGCACATACTGAAACCCCACCCGCATGGCGCCGAAAAAGCGCTCGGCGGGCAAGGCACTGGCCTTGCGCTCTCGTCGCCAGCGCAGCAACGCCAGGGCCACCAGCACCGACAGCACCGCATTGAGCAAAAACACGAAAGCGGTACCGCCTGCGGCGATAACGGCGCCGGCTATCATTGGGCCTATAACCCGGGCACCATTCATGGCCACCCCGTTCAATGCCATCGCCCGGCCCAGTTCGTCCCGCGGCACGAGCTCGGGCAACAGGGCAGAAAACACCGGCCAGCGCATCGCCAGGCCGATACCGTTGGCAAAGGTCAGCAGCAACAGCAACATGGGTGTCAGCTGCCCCAGCAACGCCACCAGACAAAGCACCGCCGCAACACAGGCCACCCATACCTGGGTGGCAATAAAGTAGCGCCGCCGGTCCAGGATATCGGCCAGAGCACCGCTGGGCGCACCCAGCAGGAAAACCGGCAGGGTCGCCGCCGCCTGCACCAGCGCCACCATCACCGGCTTGTCGCTTAACGACAGCATCAGCCAGGCCGCGGCGACGTCATTCATCCACATGCACAGGTTGGCCGTTAGCCAGGCACACCAGAGCATGCGAAACACAGGATGACGCAGCGGCGCCCAGGCCGATCCCGGTTTGGTCTTTACGTCATCAACATTGTGAGACACCCTGGTAAACCTCCCTATTGACCCATCGGCACTTCAGCGCCCATCGACACTGCTGCTCTGGGCCACGTCCACCACCAGGCGACGAATCCACTCGTGGGCACTGTTATGCTGCAGCAACGGGCTCCAGGCCATTTTCAACTCGAACATCGGGATATCGAATGGCGGCGGTCGCACGATCAGGCGCGAATCACGGCGCTTGGCCTGGGCCGCTCGGGCCGGAATGGTCACCACCAGGTTCTTCTGCTGCGCCATGTGCACCGCCGACTGATAGTGCCGCGTAAAGACCGAAATATGCCGCTGATGGCCAATGCGCTTGAGTGCCTCATCCACCCAGCCCAGCCGTTTAACGTCCTGCGGCGTAATACCGAGACTCGCCCCCATGCCGGTTTTGCTGACCCAGACATGATTGGCCTCAAGGTAGGTCTGCAGGTTGAAGTCGGCGGCGATGGGATTGTCGGCGCTGAACAGGCAGGAAAAACTGTCGCGCCACAGGGTCACCTGATGAAACGCCTGGGGCATGCTGTCGAAACGGTTGATCACCAGATCCACATGACCCTGCTCTACATCCGTGAAGCTCATGTCGCTAGGGGTCAGAATATCCAGTACCACGCCCGGGGCTTCGTCCTTCAGGCGATCAAGCAGTAACGGAATCAGCGTCGATTCGCCATAATCGCTCGTCATAATGCGGAACACCCGGTCGCTGCTGCCTGCATCGAATTGCACGCTGGGCTCAACCGCCAGCTCTATCGTGGCCAGTGCCTGACGTATCATGGGCTGTAGCGCCAGCGCCCGCTCAGTGGGCAGCATGCCTTCACTGGTACGCACCAGCAGCGGGTCATTGAAGGTATCTCGCAGGCGGCGCAGGCCATTGCTCATCGCCGGCTGGGTAATCCCCAGCAGGCTGGCGGCACGGGTGACGTTGCGCTCACGCAGCAAAACGTCGAAGTAAACCAGTAGATTAAGGTCGAGCCGTTCCAGGTTCATGGTAATTTAACCGGTATAAAGTCAGTCACGACAGGGGGTTCAGGCAAACATTCACTTGCTGAATGTTACAAATAGAATCCATTTATTTCAATTATAAAGTCAATCCGCATAGTATGGATTTCGTAAGCCAACTCATACAGCCTTGCAACCGGCTGTCAGGACTCCGAGGGATCAAAAATGTCAGACTACAACAAAGACATCGACGCTATCGCCAACCTTCGTGCCGCTCAGGGCAACACATGGAATGCCATCAACCCTGAATCCGCTGCCCGCATGAAGGCCCAGAACCGCTTCAAGACCGGTCTGGACATTGCCAAGTACACCGCGGCAATCATGCGTCAGGACATGGCTGACTACGATGCCGACAGCGCCTCTTACACGCAGTCCCTGGGTTGCTGGCACGGTTTTATCGGCCAGCAGAAAATGATTGCCATCAAGAAACACCACGGCAGCACCAGCAAGCGCTACCTCTACCTGTCTGGCTGGATGGTTGCCGCCCTGCGCTCCGAGTTCGGGCCGCTGCCTGACCAGTCCATGCACGAAAAAACCTCGGTTGCTGCCCTGATCGAAGAACTTTACACCTTCCTGCGCCAGGCCGACTCCCGCGAACTGGACCTGCTGTTCACGGATCTGGACGCCGCCCGCGAAGCCGGCGACAGCGCCAAAGAAGCTGAAGTACAGGCCAAGATCGACAACCACGAAACTCACATCGTGCCGATCATCGCTGACATCGACGCCGGTTTCGGTAACCCGGAAGCAACGTACCTGCTGGCCAAGAAAATGATCGAAGCCGGTGCCTGCTGCATCCAGCTCGAAAACCAGGTTTCCGACGAGAAGCAGTGCGGACACCAGGACGGCAAGGTCACCGTGCCCCACGCCGACTTCCTGGCCAAGATCAACGCCGTTCGCTACGCCTTCCTTGAGCTGGGTATCGACGACGGTGTTATCGTTGCCCGTACCGACTCCCTGGGTGCCGGCCTGACCAAGCAGATCGCCGTAACCAATGAACCGGGTGACCTGGGCGACCAGTACAACGCTTTCCTGGACTGCGAAGAAGTCTCCACCGCCGACATGAAGAACGGCGACGTGGTACTGAACCGCAACGGCAAGCTGCTGCGTCCCAAGCGCCTGCCAAGCAACCTGTTCCAGTTCAAGAAAGGCACCGGCGAAGACCGCTGCGTACTGGACTGCATCACTTCCCTGCAGAACGGTGCAGACCTGCTGTGGATCGAAACCGAGAAGCCCCACGTTGGCCAGATCGCCGCCATGGTTAACCGTATCCGCGAAGTCGTGCCCAACGCCAAGCTGGTGTACAACAACAGCCCGTCCTTCAACTGGACGCTGAACTTCCGCCAGCAGGTATTCGATGCCATGGTTGAAGCCGGCCAGGACGTAAGCGCCTACGACCGTGCCAACCTGATGAGCGTTGAATACGACGAAACCGAACTGGCCCAGGCTGCTGACGACAAGATCCGTACCTTCCAGCGCGACGCTGCGGCACAGGCCGGCATCTTCCACCACCTGATCACACTGCCGACGTACCACACCGCGGCATTGTCTACCGACAACCTGGCCAAGGGCTACTTCGGTGCTGAAGGCATGCTGGCTTACGTCAAGGGGGTTCAGCGTCAGGAACTGCGTCAGGGCATCGCCTGTGTGAAACACCAGAACATGGCCGGCTCCGACATCGGTGACAACCACAAGGAATACTTCGCCGGTGAAGCCGCGCTGAAGGCCGGTGGCAAAGACAACACCATGAACCAGTTCGGCTAAAAAACCAGTTCACTGGCAAAGAGCCAAACATGGACATGAACCAGTTCGGCTAAGACCCAAAAGCCCCGCTCGTAGCAATGCGACCGGGGCCTGATACTGCGAACAGTTGCAACGACTGCGCACAAGCCGACAAAGGCCATCAGGCCGGGTTCAAACAAGTTTCATCAGCACTTACCCAGTGCACATGACCCGGGGGCGAACGCAAGTTCGCCCCCTTTTTTATGTACAGGACGTACGTATACCGCGTGCGCATGGATGCGCAGGAGCGGTGTGTACAGGGATGTACTTCATCGTTTTTTGCTCCTGCAATAACGATATTTCCACCATCCATGGTGGTTATCCTGCGAGCACAGGGGGCCGTTTTTTGCTCCGGCAAAAACTGCATTCCCGCCATCCCGGGCACTCATGTGCTGAACCCGGATTTTTCTGCACCGACTAACGCGCTCAGGGAAAACCGCGGCACACCGTATTCAGCATCGATTTCGGTTTTCAGCAACCCAGGGTAACGATCAGGAGTGCGCCGCTTTCCTAATCAAGTGATAAATGCTTGAAGTGCTCTATCAAAAACTCCACGCTCTCCCTCAATTTTTCCGAATGCGCGAGTCTGGTTGGATACAGAGCCAAGGCATTGGCGCTTTGTGAATTGAAACACCGCTCGGGTGGAGCTCTAGTTATTAAATCGGCGGCAATTCATATCGTGAGAACCGGTTTGATGCAGTGGCGCATGGATGCGTCACCATTGGGGCTTCTTTTGGAAAAGACGGCCCAATGCACAGCCTGAAATATGAATTTCACAAAAACTCGCAGGGCTTTCAGGAACAACGATAAACCAGGGCAGGACGTCCTCTTTATCGACAGGTTAATAACGATCAAAATCAGGCGACGTCGCAACGGTACGCGTTCAAAAACCCGGCTCCAGGGTTCCGGTAACCTCGCGTACAAGGCGCTTTTTAGTATCACTTTGGCATGCGCTGCTGACTGAATCCGTTCAGGTCGCCAGGCTCAGGCTCCCTGTCTCATGCAGCTGAACGTCAGCCTTGTATTCGCCGGATAGGCTCTGCAGGTACGTCAGCATCTTTTCGGTGCGTGCCGCACTCTCGACAGACTTTCCCTGACGCCAGGTGACTAATGGCTCTGCGCTGCTAAAAAGCCGATCCACAGCATCGACGGGCAAGCCGGTATCAAGCAATTCATCGGTCTGCACCACCAGCACCAGCGCCGCCACAGCCCTGTTTCCGATCAGCGCCGTGCAGCGGGCAAACAGCCCCTCCTGCGCCATGGGCATCAGGGCTCCAACAGCGTCAAGCGTAACGTTGTGGCTCGTCACATAGCAGGCAACACCCTGCTCCATCCACTCTTTCTGACGCTGGCGCGCCATCTGCATGGCCCGGGTTGCACCAACACATACATCGATATGAATGCGCCCCTGCCCCGGCAGCAAAAGCTGCAACACTTGCGGCAATGTTCGCCTTGAGCTGTCACTCTGGCCCAGCATTGGGGCCGAGTTGACCTCATTGATGATGGCGCCGTTTTCATGCCAGGGGCGGGTGATGTCAGGCGAGATGACATCGATACCCGCTACGTCGAGATCAAAGAGCGCTGCTGCCTGGCAGGCCATTGCGGCGTTGTCGGGATGCAGGGTCGCCGAGTAGTCCTCGTCCAGCCCGCCCCACTGCGTGGATTCAATACGCCGCAGGCGTGCCCAGGCGCCCGCCGGCGGTACACTGGCGAGATTCCAGCCCGCTTCATGCAAGCAATCCAGAGCCTGCGTATCGCTCGGGATCAGCGGCTCGCGTACCCAGCTCGGCAGTGCCTGCTGGACAGCATTGGCGGCGGCGATCAGTTCGCTGACCGTGCGCTGTCCATCGCCCTGCACGGCAATCGGCAACCGTTTTACTGCGTACAGCACCTTGCCACGCACTACCAGCAGGCGGTGGCACACGCCGGCGACCTGGCGTTCCACCAGCACCTGCGAGGACAATTTCGCAGCCTGCCGATAGGCACTGCGCAGCTTGGCTTCAGTGGCGATATCCACCGTCACGCCTTCGCCGCGATCACGGTCCGCCGGCTTGACCACCAGTGGCCAGCCCAGCACCGCCCGTGTCGCAACGGCCTCCTTTTCATTGGCGACCCGGCGGTGCTGCGGTGCAGGCAAGCCGGCGCGGCGCATCCATTCGCAGGCGATCCATTTGTTCTGCGCTAGCTTGACGCCAAGCGCCGAGTCGGACCCCACCTTGCTGTGCTGAATGTACAGGCGACGCACGCCCCACCCCAGCTGAAACAGACCGGCCCCAAGATGTCGCCAGGGAATGCCGCGTTCCTGGGCACAGGTCAGCAGCGGCAAGGTCGACAGCCCCATCTGCATCACCGCACGCAGCGGCTGCAGTACCTTGGTCTCCAGCTGCTGGTAAAGCGGCTCGGTGGCGGCAAAGCTCTGGGGGTTGGCCGCCACACCCAGCACCAGCAGCGTGGCGGCGTCATACACCAGGCGGGTGGACTGCGCCGGCACATAGTCTATGTGGGCAACACTGACATCCGCCAGCCAGGCACCCGGCCGGGCTTTATCCGCCTGTACACGCAGTATTTTGCCTGGCTCGAAAACCGGCATGCGCGCCGCGCGCTGCAGCTCTGCCGCCACCTGCAGAATCCGCCAGAACAAGGCACCAGCCGCACTGACCGAACACGGCTCTGGACTGAATGCGAACCCCTTCGCCGGCGATTGCAATGCCAGGCCCAGCTTGTCCCGCAACCAGGTATCCAGCACGGGCCAGTCGATAGCCTGCGGGCAGTGGCTCAACTGCAGCCGCAGCGGCTGCTCTGGCTGGCGCAAACGGCCACGGAAACCCGCGGATAAAGTGGTCTGAATCATCGGTGGCATGGGCTCCGCCTGGCAAAAAGAAAACAGTGATGCAGGGTCTGCGATCAGTCGCCCCACATGCGAATCAGCTCCTGAACGCACTGGCCGGACTGTGTCGCCAGCTCGGCATATCTGGCATCCTGGCTAAGCGTCCGTGGAACCATACCGAGCTTG
>JBFGZM010000097.1:0-10321 GCA_041586815.1 Marinobacterium sp.
AGCCCTCGGCGCCGTTGCCGCTCGGGACTGCTGCCGGCAACGGCCTGCCCGAGGCCGGCGCAGCGCAGATGGATGCCGGCACAATGCCTGGCGCAGCGGCCGATCAAGGCGGGCGCGTCGATACCCTTGCGACGGAGCAGCGTACTGGCCCTGCCGGTGATGCTTCGCTGCGCGAGATGCCAAAAGACGTCCCGGAAGCATCAGGCAGGGCGCAGGCGCGCGCAGCTGCGGGCAGTGCCGTGGTTGTCGGTTTGCCGCCCCAGGCGCTGGCGGCGCGACAGATGGCTGGCGCGGGTTCTGAATTCGAAATGGATACCGCGGCGATTGCGAGGTCTGAAGTGGAGACCATGCGGGGCGGCACTGGTCCTGTGTCGCCGCCCGCTGGCCCTTCCGAGCGGGCGCCGGAAGTTCGGGATGGTGCCGGCGGCGAAGCTTCAAACCCCGGCATGGCTGAGGCTGAGCTCGACAGTGACCTGCTGAGTGTGCCGGGATCAGCACCGGACGTTCAGGGTGGCGCCGGCGAAGCTGCGAGCCCCGGCATGGCTGGGGCTGAACTCGACAGTAACCTGTTGGGTGTGACGGGATCAGTGCCGGACGTTCTGGGTGGTGCCGGCGAAGCTGCGAACTCCGGCATGGCTGAGGCTGAGCTCGACAGCAGCCTGTTGAGTGTGCCGGGATCAGTGCGAGAGGTCCCGGCTGAAGTGAATATTCAGGCACTGATGGCGGCAATTCAGCGCGATACAGGCCGGGCTCTGCCTCCCGCCGTGCGTGAGGCGCTGGAGGTACAGCAGCGCAGGCTCGATGCTGGGTCGCCGGCTGCAGCCGCTGCAGTTTTGCCGGGCGTATCGACATCTGCGCCTGATGCCGGTCAGGTACCCCTGACAGTGGCTGCGCCGCCATCGGCTGGCGCCCTGTCGATGGCAGGACCTGCCGCTGGGCTGTCCCCGGGAATGTCCGCTGAGATGCCCGCCGGTATGGCAGCCGAACAGGCTCGGGTGCGACTGACTGGCGCAGATGCGCTGGCCCGCATGGCAAGCGGCGGTGAAACCGCAGTGGAGGCGGCTGATGACAAGGGGCTGCAGGCGACAGTGCTGCGTACTGGCACGGACGGGCTTCGCGCCGGTACGCCGCTGACGCCTGGACTGGTCCAGTTGCCGGCCATGCCTCCTGGGGTGTCGCAGGGGCTGTCTGCCGGGAACGCGGCCTGGGGGCAGGCGATTTCCGATCGGGTGTTGCTGATGACGGCGGGTAGTCTGCAGGTGGCCGAAATTCGGCTGGATCCGCCGGAACTGGGCACCCTGCATGTACGGCTGCAGCTGAACCAGGATCAGGCGAGCCTCAGCTTCAGCTCGCCTCATGCCCAGGTTCGGGATGCGCTGGAGCAGCAGATGCCACGACTGCGCGAGATGCTGGCAGAGCAGGGGCTCAACCTGGAAGACAGTTCGGTGGCTGACGATTCCCAACGCCAGGACCGCGCCAAACCTGAGTCGGGCAGCGGTGGCGGATCGATGGCGGAGCAGGAGGAAGATGCTGCCCTGGCAGCTGAGTCGCCAGTGTCCGTCAGTCGGTCATTGGTGGATGACTACGCCTGAAGCTCAAAGCGCGCAGAGTCTTTGATAGAGCCTTAAAATCAGTGTGTTATATTAGGTACTGATGGTGTTGGCGGGGTCCGGCCCGGCGGGAAGACGGAGAGACAAATGGCACAGGACACAGACGTAGTAGACGAGACCGCGGGCAAGTCAGCAAAGTCGGTTCGCCTGATGATGGCGGCAGCGGTACTGGTAGCCCTGCTGGTGGGTGGTGGCGGTGTGGCGGCATTCTTCATGTTCACCGGTGGTACCGATGCCCAGACCTCCGCTGAGGCACCGGCACCGCCCGCGATCAAGGCCAAGGCGCTCTATACCAAGATCCGCACTCTGGAAGGCCGCCCCATGTTTGTCGTGACCCTGGCCTCGGACGATGGCCGGCGGCACTTCCTGCAGACTTATGTCGAAGCCAGGAGCCGCGACAAGGAGGTGGTGGATGTGCTGACGCTGCACATGCCGCTGGTCGTGGCCCGGCTGAATGCGCTTTTCAGCACCCAGCGTTTCGAACGGCTGCAGGCGGTGGAAGGAAAGATTCAGCTGCGCACCGAGGCGCTGGAGCTGGTGCAGGGTATCCTGCAGGAAAAGATGGGGCGTCCGGGTGTGGAAGCCCTGCTGTTTACCAATTTTGTCATGCAGTAACGGAATAGGCGACACGCATGTCGGTTAAAGATCTGCTGTCACAGGATGAGATTGATGCCCTGCTTCACGGCGTGGACGATGGCGACATCGGTACCGGCGATGAGGCGGAGGATCTCGAATCCGGTGGTGTAAAGCCTTACGACCTGGCGAGCCAGGAGCGGATTGTGCGCGGGCGCATGCCGGCGCTGGAACTGATTAACGAGCGTTTTGCCCGTCATACCCGCCTGACGCTGTTCAACCTGCTGCGCCGCACGGTGGATGTAACGGTCGGAGCGGTGCAGGTCATGAAGTACGGCGATTATGTGCATACGCTCTACCTGCCCACCAGCATGAACCTGGTAAAGGCGCTGCCGCTCAAGGGCACGGCGCTCTTTATCCTGGATGCCAAACTGGTGTTCAAGCTGGTGGACAACTTCTTTGGCGGTGATGGTCGCCAGGCCAAGATCGAGGGGCGCGACTTTACTCCAACTGAAACCCGGCTGGTGCGCAAGGTACTCGGCCAGCTGTTTGCCGATCTGGAAGAGGCCTGGCGTCCGCTGATGCGTCTTCACTTCGAGCACGTCGGCCATGAAATGAATCCGGCCATGGCAAACGTGGTCAGCCCCGCCGAGGTGGTGGTGGTAAGCACTTTTCAGGTGGATCTGGAGGGGGGCAGTGGTGAACTGCAGGTCACCATGCCCTATGCAATGCTGGAGCCGATCCGGGACCTGCTGGTATCGAGCTACCAGCCCGCCGAGCGCGAAGGTGACGAACGCTGGATGCAGGCATTGCGCCGTGACATCATGTCCGCCGATGTCGACCTGAGCCTGCAGCTGGCCGAACGGGACCTGACCCTGCGCGATGTCATGGCGCTGGAGGTCGGCGACGTGATTCCGGTGGATATCCCCGAGGAGCTTATCCTGCGCGCCGCCGGGGTGCCCACCTTCAGCTGCCGCCTTGGGGTGTCACGCTCCAATCTGGCGGTAAAAATTATTGATCAGGTCAAGACCACGGACTAGCCGTCCGACAGGCACGCCAGGGCGCCCGGTTGCGGGTCTGGCCCCATCTTGGAGAGTCAGCACAGATGAGTGATGAAAAGGAACCGGGCAAGGACCCGCAGGGCAAGGGCGACGAGTGGTCGGCCGCCATGGACGAACAGGCCGGTGGCACCCAGGCCCGGGCGGTGGAGCTCGACGAGCTGAAGGATGAGTCGACCCCCGTCGGTGATCCCAAGCTGGATGTCATTCTGGATATTCCCGTGACCCTGTCCATGGAAGTGGGCAACACCGAAATTGCCATCCGCAATCTGCTGCAGCTGAGTCAGGGGTCAGTGATCGAACTCGGACGCATGGCTGGTGAGCCGCTGGATGTGAAGGTGAACGGTACGCTGATCGCCCATGGCGAGGTGGTGGTGGTGAACGAGCGATACGGTATTCGACTGACGGATGTGATCAGCCCGCAAGAACGTATCAAGAAGCTGCGCTGACCGATGCTGCGTTTTCTTGTTGCCCTGCTTGCCTCACTGATGGTTCCCGCTGCGCTGGGACAGGTAGCCTCCGGTGCAGTTTCCCCTGTTGTGTCGACCGTCGCGCAAGTGCCGGCCTCGCTGTCGCCGGGCTCGGCAGTCAGCCTGGCGCCCGCTGCTGCGGCGCGGCCGGCCCTGCAGGACCCCGTATCCTTTGCGATGCTTGGCCAGTTGCTCATGGGGCTGGTGATCGTTGTTCTGGCGATCCTGCTGGTGCTCTGGCTGGTGAAGCGCTTTACCGGTCTTGGGGTGCAGGGGCGGCACCTGAAGGTTGTCGCTGCACTGCCCCTGGGGACGCGGGAAAAGGCTGTGCTGATTGAAGTCGGTGGCAGGCAGCTGCTGCTGGGGGTCGCGCCCGGGCGGGTCAGCCTGCTGGAGCGTTTCGAGTCGCCGGTGGTGGAAAGCGACCCCGGCGCAGGCTTTGGCGCGCGTCTGCGCGAAGTGCTGGATCGCAAGGAGAGTCAATGACCCGGGCAACCCCATGGATGGCGCGGTTCTGCCCGTTGCTGCTGTTGCTGGCCTTGCCGGCCGGTGCCGCTGATATCGGTATTCCGGCGGTCAATATCACCACGGCGGAAGATGGCAGCAGCAGCTACAGCGTGACGCTTCAGATTCTCGCGCTCATGACCATGCTGACGTTCCTGCCGGCACTGGTGATGATGATGACGGCGTTTACCCGCATCATTGTGGTGTTTGCCATTTTGCGTCAGGCGCTGGGGCTGCAGCAGACACCGTCGAACCAGGTGCTGATGGGGCTGGCACTGTTCCTGACCCTGTTCATCATGACGCCGGTGATCGAGCGGGTGAACACCGCTGCTGTGCAGCCGTACCTGAACGAGCAGCTGGCGCCGCTGGAGGCGGTACAGGCTGCCGCGGCGCCGTTTCGGGATTTCATGACCATGCAGACCCGGGAAAGCGACCTGGAACTCTTTATGCGGCTGTCCAAGACGCCGCGGGTCAGTTCGGTGGAGGAAATTCCCTTCACTGTGCTGGTGCCGGCCTTTGTGACCAGCGAGCTGAAAACCGCCTTCCAGATCGGCTTCATGCTGTTTATTCCCTTTCTGGTGATCGACCTGGTGGTGGCCAGCGTGCTGATGGCGATGGGCATGATGATGCTGTCGCCGGTGATCATTTCACTGCCGTTCAAGATCATGCTGTTTGTGCTGGTGGATGGCTGGGTAATGGTGGTGGGGACCCTGGCCACCAGTTTCGGGCTCTGAGGGGCCCGGAGCGCGACAATCATTTTGGCTGCTGGCAAGGCAGAGGCAGGAGGACACCATGGCACCGCAATTGATGCTCGATCTCTTCGGCGAGGCGCTCTGGCTGGTGGTCTTGCTGGTGACCGTGATTATCCTGCCCAGCCTGATGGTGGGCCTGGTGGTCTCCATGTTCCAGGCCGCCACCCAGATTAACGAGCAGACACTGAGCTTTTTGCCGCGCCTGATCATTACCCTGGGCATGGTGATGTGGGCGGGCCCCTGGATTGTCACCAGGCTGCTGGATCATTTCCGGCTAATTTTCGAGGCCATTCCCCAGATGATTCAGGTCGGCTAGTCCCGTGCCGGGCCCGGAGCGCCGCTGATGTTCGAAGTCGGATTACTGCAGATCGAGCAATGGGTGGCGGGCTTCCTCTGGCCCTTGTTCCGTATTGCCGCCTTCTTTATGGCCATACCCATGATCGGCAGCAGTCTGGTGCCGGCCCGCATTCGCCTGGGGCTCTCCCTTGGTGTGACCGTACTGCTGTTGCCTGTGCTGCCGCCGATGCCGGCCTTTGCCGGCTTTTCCATCGAAAGCTACCTGGTGATTGCCCAGCAGATCCTGATCGGTGCTGCCATGGGCTTCATGGTGCAACTGATGCTGCAGGTCTTCGTGGTGGGAGGGCAGCTGATATCGACCCAGATGGGTCTGGGTTTTGCCTCGGTCTCGGACCCGGTGAACGGCGTTTCGGTGGTGGTGCTCAGCCAGTTCTATTTGCAGCTGGTGATGCTGCTGTTTCTGGCGATGAATGGTCACCTGGTGATGATAGACGCGCTGGCGCAGAGCTTTGAGCGCATTCCGGTGGGGCTTTCCGGCCTGGGACCCGATATCTTTTCCGAAATCGCTACCACCGGCGGCTGGATGTTTGCCGCCGCCCTGCTGATGGCGCTGCCGCCGGTAACGGCCCTGCTGATTATCAACTTCTCCTTCGGCATCATCACCAAGGCGGCCCCGCAGCTGAATATCTTTGCCATTGGTTTCCCCTTTACCATGCTGATGGGGCTGCTGATTGCCTGGGTCAGTCTCGGCGGCTTTCTCGGGCAGTACCAGCGTATCGCCGAGTATGCGCTGGACCTGATCAGCACGACGTTCCTGGGAGGTGGCTGAGGTGAGTGTGAGCCATGGCTGAAGAAACCGGTCAGGAGAAAACCGAAGACCCAACCCCCAAACGAATAAGAGAGGCTCGGGAGAAGGGCGATGTTCCGCGCTCCAAGGAGCTGGGTGCCACGGTGCTGTTGCTGGCGGCGGCGGCCAGTGCGCTGATCTTTGGCGACAGCGTGGCGGGCAGCATGCGTGACATGATGGCGGGCAATCTTTCGCTGGAGCGCGACGCGCTGTTTGATTCCGCCATGATGCTGGCGTACCTGGCGCGCTCCATGTTCGATGCCCTGCTGGCACTGACCGGTTTTTTTGCCCTGGTGCTGCTGGCTGCAATTGTCGGTCCCATCGCCCTGGGGGGCTGGAATTTTAGCGGCCAGTCGGTCGCGCCGAAGGCAAGCCGGATCAATCCGCTCTCCGGCCTCAAGCGCATGTTTTCCCTCAAGGCGCTGGTGGAGCTGGTCAAGGCCCTGGCCAAGTTCCTGCTGGTAGCCTCCATTGCGGTTCTGGTGCTCAAGATCATGCAGCCAAAGCTGATGGGGCTGGGGGCTCAGGATGTGGTGCCGGCCATCAGCGAGGCGGTGGAAATCGTGATCTGGACCTTCCTGCTGATCAGCGCCAGCCTGATTCTGATTTCGCTGCTTGATGTGCCTTTTCAGCTCTACGACTACAGCAAGAAAATGAAAATGACGCTGCAGGAAGTGAAAGACGAAATGAAGAACACCGAGGGCAAGCCCGAGGTGAAAGGCCGGATTCGCCAGTTGCAGCGCGAGATCGCCCAGCGCCAGATGATGAGCAAGATTCCGGAGGCGGATGTGGTGATTACCAACCCGACCCACTACGCCGTGGCACTGAAGTATGACCCCGCGTCCGGTCAGGCGCCGCTGGTGCTGGCCAAGGGCGTCGACTTTGTTGCACTCAAGATCCGCGAGCTGGCGGTGGAGCATGAGGTGCCCATGCTGTCGGCGCCGCCGCTGGCTCGGGCATTGTATCAGCACACCGAGCTGGACCAGGAAATTCCCGCCGGTCTGTTCAAGGCGGTCGCCCAGATACTGGCCTATGTGTATCAGCTGCGCAGCTATCGCCGGCAGGAAGCGGCGAAACCCACCCAGGTGCGGGATGATGATCTGGATATCCCGGATGACCTGCGGTTTGACGGTTAATGCGGCTGTTGTCAGTAAATTGGCTAGTTTATTGCATTACTTATTGCGGTTGGAAATACAGGCGTCAATATTTTGAGTTTTGTTTCCATTGAGTCTGAATACAGAGGCATTGCGCCGATTGCTGGCTGCATGTGACTGAATATTGACGGGTAGGTCGATTGGAACGAACGTTTTTCAGCAATGGCATGCGCAGCCTCGGTCAGGGCAACCTGGGGGTACCGCTGTTGCTGCTGGTGGTTATCGGCATGGTCACGCTGCCGGTTCCGCCCTTCCTGCTGGACGTGTTCTTTACGTTCAATATCGCGCTGTCACTGGTGGTGCTGCTGGTGTGCGTCTATGCGCTGCGGCCGCTGGAGTTCACCGTGTTTCCCACCATCCTGCTGGTGGCGACTCTGTTGCGGCTGGCCCTGAACGTGGCCTCCACCCGGGTAGTGCTGCTGTACGGTCATGAAGGCGGGGATGCGGCCGGCAAGGTGATCGAGGCCTTCGGTCAAGTGGTGATCGGCGGCAACTATGTGGTCGGTATCGTGGTGTTCCTGATCCTGGTAATCATCAACTTTGTGGTGGTGACCAAGGGTGCAGGTCGCATCTCTGAAGTAAGCGCTCGCTTTACGCTGGATGCCATGCCAGGCAAGCAGATGGCGGTGGATGCCGACCTGAACTCGGGCCTGATAACCCAGGAGGAAGCCAAGCAGCGCCGGCTGGAAGTAACCCAGGAAGCGGACTTTTACGGCTCCATGGACGGTGCCTCCAAGTTTGTTCGCGGTGATGCGGTGGCCGGTATTCTGATTCTGGTCATCAACCTGGTGGGTGGCCTGTCCATTGGCATGCTGCAGCACGGGCTGAGCTTCGATCTGGCGATTCAGTACTACTCGATGCTGACGATCGGTGATGGCCTGGTAGCGCAGATTCCATCCTTGCTGCTGTCCACTGCAGCCGCGATTACGGTGACCAGGCAGAATTCGTCCCAGGACATGGGGAACCAGATTCTGCAGCAGATGTTCTCGGCGCCGCGGGCACTCATTGTTGCCGCTGGTGTGCTGGGGGTGATCGGCATTGTGCCCGGCATGCCGCATGTCGCTTTTTTGACGCTTGCCGCCGCCGCAGGCGGTATTGCCTGGCTGATCCTGCGCCGGCAGGCCCGGGAGGCAGAGGCCGCGCAGTCCGACAAGCAGGAGCTGGCGCGGACCCAGTCTGCGGTGCCGCCGGAAGAGCAGAAAGAACTGGACTGGGATGATGTGATGCCGGTGGACATGATCGGCCTTGAAGTGGGTTACCGGCTGATTCCCATGGTGGACAAACTGCAGGGCGGGCAGTTGCTCGGGCGCATCAAGGGTATCCGCCGCAAGCTGTCGCAGGATCTGGGGTTTCTGGTGCCCTCGGTACATATCCGTGACAACCTGGATCTGGTACCCGGCGGTTACCGCATATTGCTGATGGGCGTCATCGTTGGTGAGGCCGAGGTTTATCCCGATCGCGAACTGGCGATCAATCCGGGCCAGGTGTTCGGCACTCTCAAGGGAGTCGCGGTCACGGATCCGGCCTTCGGGCTGGAGGCGGTCTGGATCGAAACCGGGCAGAAGGAACAGGCGCAGTCACTGGGGTATACCGTGGTGGACGCCAGTACGGTGGTGGCGACCCATTTGAACCAGCTGCTGCAGAACCACGCCCACGAATTGCTCGGGCATGAGGAAGTACAGCAACTGCTGGACATGCTCGGCAAGCATTCGCCCAAACTGGTGGATGAGCTGGTGCCGGCGAAACTGTCTATCAGTGGCCTGCTGAAAGTGCTGCAGAATCTGCTGATGGAACAGGTGCCGCTGAAGGATTTTCGCAGCATTGCCGAAGCGCTGGCCGAGGCCGTTGGCCGCAGCCAGGACCCCATGGCGCTGACCGCTGCGGTGCGGGTGTCCCTGTCGCGGCTGATTGTGCAGGAAATCAACGGCTATGCCGACGAGGTACCGGTGATTACGATTGATCCCAAGCTTGAGCAGATGCTGCTCAACTCGGTGCAGAACCAGAACGGCGGCGACGGGCTGGTGCTGGAACCCGGCATGGCCGAGCGGTTGCAGCAGTCGCTGGCAACGACGGCGCAGAATCAGGAAATGGCCGGCAAACCCTCGATATTGCTGGTAGCGGCACCGGTGCGGCCACTGATGGCGAAGTTCGTGCGCTATGGCAATCACCGGATTCATGTACTCTCCTACCAGGAGATACCGGAAAACAAGAAAGTCACCATAGTGGCGACCGTGGGTGGACAGGGCGGGTAATTCTGCCAGGGAGCGGTCAGCCTTTGCGGGCAGCGGCCGATAAGACAGTAACGCAACGCAAGGCTGGCCCTGTAGCGCCTAGCTCAGAGGACGACTATGAAAGTAAAACGCATTTTTGCCCCTGACATGCGACAGGCGATGCGACGGGTGCGCGAAGAAATCGGCCCGGATGCGGTCATTGTCTCCAATCACCGTGTGGCGGGCGGTGTTGAAGTGGTTGCTGCTCACGAGCAGGAGTACGAGGCGGCCCAGGCCGAGTTCAAGCGCCAGAGTCAGGAGCGCCGCCGGCGTGATGAGCAGGTGCAGACGCTGACGAACCCGGGGCGTCAGGACCGGGATCGCCAGAGCGGTGCCCTAGAAGACGAAATGCGCAAGGTCAAGGCGCGTATCGCCTCGGCACAGCAGCAGAGCGGTGCTCCGGCCGAGCCGGATATGGGTGTCATGCGAAATCGCCAGATCGGCCAGGACAATGATGAGGATCTGCGCAGTATCCTCGAGTCTCTCAAGCAGCGACAGAAGACCCGGGCGGCTGTTGTGGCGCCGCCGTTTGAATCCGCAGGGTTCGATGACGCACCTTTCGCGGGCGTGCCCCGGTCTGAGCCATCCTTTCGTGCCGAACGCGAGCCCAGCGCTCAGCCCCCCCTTAGGCCCGAACCGCAACGACGGCCCGAGGTGGCACCGAGGCCGCAGCCGCATGCTCCGGCCCCGGAGCCCGCCCGCCATGCCGAGGAAAGTCAGGATCATCAGCGTATTCTCAGCATGCAGGAAGAGATTCAGCAGCTAAAGGTCATGTTGCAGCAGCAG
>JBFGZM010000098.1:0-10270 GCA_041586815.1 Marinobacterium sp.
CCAAGCCCTGGCTCCAGGCTGACGCGGCTGATTTCCGCCAGCTGGGGCAACAGCAGCAGCGCCGCGCCCAGCAGCAACACCAGCAGCACAATGATCGCGACAGCCACCGTGCGGGCCTGGCGCCTGTCCCTGGAATCCGAATCCCCGGCCATGGGTCTCAGGTTTCCTGCCGGGCTTTGATCAACTCACGCAACCGGTGCGGATCCGGCAGGCCGGCCACTTCCATCTCGGCGTCATCGCCGGCGGTATAGATGGCAATCCTGCCGACACCGAAAATGCGATTGAAAAACGACTGGTAGACATTCACGGTGCGCACACTGCTCAGCGCAAGCTCCGTGCGATCCTTGCTCAGCAAACCCCGCTCCAGTACCAGATCGCTGCCGACCAGCTCCAGCTGGGTGGATTTGCACTTGAGGTACCAGGCCAGCAGGATGATGATGCCGACCCCGACCGGAATCAGCAGTATCGACAACAGAAAGCCCAGCGGATTGTTTTTGAACATCGCCGGATGTTCTGAATACTTGACGTCCATCAGGTCTCTTTTCCTTAACTTAACAGCGACCGGGCCCCGTGCCCGACCGTATGCGCAGCTTCGCAGATGCATTGCTGCGAATCAACGCTCCCCGGCCTTGCGGCTAGAGGAAGCGCCGATTGTCACTGCATGCCGGTGAACCTGCCATGAATCGAATGCCAGCTTTAAGGAGCAAGGCTCAAGGTAAAAGATGGAATAATCCTCAGCGCATGCCGGCAACCGACGACCGGGCATTGGTTTCGCTGACCTGATCATTCAGCGTCCAGAAGTCATAGATCACGCCGATCAGCAGCAGGCCCCCGGTGAGCAGGTAGATCAGGCCACTGAGCCATTTGCCCATGTAAAAGCGGTGCAATCCGAAGATGCCCAGAAAGGTGAGCAGAATCCAGGCGATATTGTAGTTGGTGTCACCATCGCGATAGCGGATGTCCGCGCTGCGATCCATCGACGGAATCAGGAACAGATCCACAATCCAGCCGATCAGGAACAGCCCCAGGGTGAAGAAGTACAGGGTACCGCTGACCGGACGACCAAAATAGAAACGATGCGCCCCCATAAACCCGAAGATCCAGAGGATGTAGCCCATCACTGTGCTGTGGCTGCTGGTTGAATTTGCACTCATCTAGTTATCCCTGCAGGCTCGTTGTCAGTCTGGCTAAAGTCCATAGCGCTCTATTTTCTTTAACAACCCCTGGCGAGACAACCCCAGCGCAGCGGCGGCATGGGTGCGGTTATCATCGTGACGGCGCAGGGTATCGCGAATCAGACGGATTTCCAGCGCCCGAACCTGCTCATCCAGCGGCGCATCGGAGGCAGGTATCAAGGCACCTGCCTGCTGCACGCCCGGATGCAGCAACGCCACATCATCCAGCGTCACCCGCCCGCCGCGGCTCAGGGCGCAGATGCTTTCCAGCGTGTTGCGCAACTCCCGCACATTGCCGGGCCAGGGCCTGCGAATCAGCCAGTCGAGCACGGCGGGGTCGAGCGAAAGTTCAGCTGCACCGCTGTCGCTGGCCTGCTGGTGCAGAAAATGCCGTACAAGCAAAGGTACATCCTCGGCCCGCTCATTCAGTGGCCGGGTTTCGATGGTGACCCCCTTGATGCGGTAATAGAGGTCTTCGCGAAACTCGCCCCGGGCCACCCGGTCCGGCAGATTGGCATTGGTGGCCGACACTACCCGAACATTGATCTGCTGCAGGCTGCGCCCGCCCACCGGGTAAAAGGTCCCCTCCTGCAGTACCCGCAACAGCTTGACCTGCATGGGCAGCGGCATCTCGCCGATCTCATCCAGGAACAGGGTGCCACCGTCGGCCAGTTGCAGCAGGCCATCGCGGTCACGGTCGGCACCGGTGAAGGCTCCGCGCACATGGCCAAACAGCTCGCTTTCCAGCAAATCCGCCGGAATGGCGCCGCAGTGCACCGAAATAAAGGGGCCGCCGGCACGCAGGCTCAGGTCGTGCAGCGCCCGGGAAATCACCTCCTTGCCAGTCCCCGAAGGCCCGGTGACCAGCACCCGGGCATCGGTGGGGGCGATACGTTCGACCAGCGCCCGGATGGCCGTCATGGATGGCGAACTGCCTATCAGCCGCGTCAGCGGCGAGGCTTCCCGCGGAGTCTGCTTGAGCTGTTGCAACTCGCGGCTTAGCTGATGCTTGATGACCGCCCTTTTGACCACTACCGCCAGCATGTCCGGGTCCAGCGGTTTGGCAAGAAAATCCCAGGCCCCCTGACCTATGGCTTCCAGTGCCAGAGTGCGATCCGCATGGCCGGTCATGATAATCACCGGCCGGTCGGCGAACTCCGGCAGCGCGGCCAGGGTATGAGCGGGGTCAAACTGCGGCGGCAACGACAGATCCAGCAACAACAGGTCAGGATCGAATGCCTGCAGCAGGCTGCGGGCCTCGTCCAGGCTGGCACCGCCGCGAACCTCGTAACCGGCATTGCCGAGCCACTGCTCACACAGCGACCGAAAGGCCGGCTCATCGTCGATCAGCAGAATACGGGGGACACTCATGGGATTGAATCCTCATCGTTGATCGGTGGGAAACTCAGTTCAAAAGTCACCGGCCAGCCCAGATCTTCGCGCAGCAGCACTGAACCCTGGTGCGCATCCATGATGCGCCGCACGATGGCCAGCCCCAGGCCACTGCCACCGGCTCGCCGACTCACGAAGGGGTGGAACAGGGTAGCGTGCAAAGAGGCATCAATGGCCGGGCCATTGTTGTGAATGCGGATCAGGTGCCCCGTGACGTCACAATCAATACGAATCAGGCTGCCCGGCTGGTTGCGCACAAAGCTTAAAGCGTTCTCGATCAGGTTGGTAAAAACCTGCTGCAGCCGGTGCGGGTCGGCGTTCAGCGTCAGCCCCGCCGGAATTTCACTTTCAAAACGGGTCTGCTGCCAGTCGAACAGTCCCGTCATGCTGTCGACCATGACCGCCAGCAGCACCGGCTGACGGTGCAGCTCCAGCCGCCCGGAATACAGCAGCAGGTCCGAGATCTGCCGGTCAGCGCGCGCCAGCTGGGTCTGGATCAGACTGCGCCGCTCGGCCGGCAGATCTGCGGTGGCCATGGAGATCACGTTCAGGGGATTGCGCAGCTCGTGGGCCATGACCGCCGACAGGCTGCCAAGCTCCACCAGGTGTTCGCTGGCCAGGCGGCGCCGTTCAGCCTCGGCCAGCTGCAAGGACCGCTCCAGCAGACCGCAACTGGTGGACAGCAGGGAACCGAATACCTCGCCAGTCAGACGAAGGCCGGGTTTGAGGTCCTCCCAGCCCTGAAGCCTGAAGCGCCAGCCCCGGGCCTGATGCTGGCACAGAATGCTCAGTTCACCCTCACAGCGCAGCGGTACGCCGGCCCCCTCGTGCTGCAGCTGAATATGTACGCGCTTGCCCACCTGGGCCGATATCAGTTCGGCGGCACGGGCCTGCAGCCCCTGCCAGCTGTCCTCGCTCTTGAGCCGGCTCAGCCAGCGCTCCAGCAGGGCTTCATCGAGGCGCATGCCGGGATAGATCAGCAGCCCCGACAGGGTCGTCAGCGGGCCGCGCAATGCCAGTGCCACCGCCACCGCCAGCAACGCACAGAGCCACAGCTGCCACAGCGGCACCGCGGCAAGCTGCACCAGGCCAAAGTGCCCGGACAGGGCACCCAGCAGCGCCGTCACCCCCAGCAGCACCAGCATCAGCACCAGCCAGGGCAGGGTCCGCTTGGCGAAATCGTTGGCCTCCAGGATCTGGTAGCGCACCACGCCGTAGACCAGCAATACCACATAGCTGGGCAACAGCAGCATTGGATAGGGATACCAGTCGAACCCCAGCGACGGAAAGATAAAGCTGGTGGCCAGCAGCAGCCCCCAGGCGCCGGCGGCGAACATCGCCACGATGGAGCGACGCAGGTTGCCCCGGTGTACGCTCAACCCCCAAACCAGCACAAGGTGCGCCAGGATGCCGACCACCACCGTGTAGGCGATGTTGAACCATCCCAGCCCGCGGAACACGAAAAAGTCGCTGAAGGGTCCCAGCGCCACCACGGTGCCCCCGGGGCCGTCCCAGCTGAGCAGAATTACCGCCACGCTGGCGGTATAGATAGCGACAATATGCTGACTCAGCCACTGCAGCCAGCCCGGCGCCAGGGACTTGTCCGGGCGCACGAAACGCAGTGCAAAGTGCAGGAAAAAGGTCGGCATCAGCGGATTGGCCAGGATCAGCAGCACGCCGGCGCGGTGCCAGCCCTGCACAATAGCGACGTGACCGGCGCACCAGAGCGCCATCATCAGGCCAAAGCCCGCCAATGCCTGCAGGCTGCGCCTTTTGCGCGCCTGCAACAACAACCAGCCCGACACCATCAGGGCGCAGCCGCTGGTCACCAGCATCATGAGTTCGAACGCGATTATCCAGTTCATCAGCCGTCAACACCGTTTCATCAGACCAAAGCCCGCCAGTGCCTGCAAACTGCGCCTTTTGCGCGCCTGCAACAACAACCAGCCCGACACCACCGGGGCGCAGCCGCTGGTCACCCGCATCATGAGTTCGAACGCGATTATCCAGCTCATCAGCCGTCAACACCGTTTACAGACAAGAGACACCAGCTGTCTACATGGTTTACACCTGCGGGCAATATTCGCCCCTTGATTGACCGAAATCAAGGGTTTTACGGCCTCCGCCATTCTGGCACGTACCCTGCATAAAGGTAATCATTGGAATATGCACTGCAACAAGCTTATGGAGATACACGCATGAACCTGTCCGCCCTGATGACCGAGTTTCTGATGTTGACCGCCGTTCTCAGCATTGCCTGCGCACCCGCCCTGATGCAGCATCTGCGCACGCGCACAGGACGCAGCCATGGAGCTTGATGCCGCCCTGCTATCGCGGCTGCAGTTCGCCTTCACCGTCAGTTTTCACATCCTGTTCCCGTCCGTGACCATCGGCTTGGCGACCTTTATCGCCATCTGGGAAGGGCTCTGGCTGAAAACGCGCAATCCGGTGTACCTGCAGCTGGCCAAATTCTGGATCAAGCCCTTTGCCATTACCTTTGGCATGGGGGTCGTGTCCGGCATCGTCCTGTCCTACGAGTTCGGCACCAACTTCTCCGAATTTTCCCGTATCGTCGGCCCGGTGCTGGGGCCCTTGATGGCCTATGAAGTGCTGACCGCCTTCTTCCTGGAGGCCGGTTTTCTGGGCGTCATGCTGTTCGGCTGGCAGCGGGTGAGCGAAAAGGTACATTTCTTCGCCACCTGCGTCGTCGCCCTTGGCACCTGGATTTCAGCCTTCTGGATCATCGCCGCCAATTCCTGGATGCAGACACCGGCGGGCTACGAAGTCATCGATGGTGTGTTTCATGCCGCCAGCTGGATGGAAGTGATTTTCAACCCCTCCATGCCCTACCGCCTGGCCCACATGCTGCTTGCAGCGCTGATCACTGGCACCTTCGTCGTAGCCGGCGTCTGCGCCTGGTACCTGTTGCGGCGCCAGTACCAGCCCATGGCCCGCAAGGGCTTTTCGATGGCACTCTGGTTCGCCCTGGTACTGGCACCGCTGCAGGCCTTTGTCGGCGACTTGCACGGTCTGAACGTAAAGGAGTACCAGCCCGTCAAGCTCGCGGCCATGGAAGGCATCTGGCCAGAGAAGGAAGCCGGTGCGCCATTGCTGCTGTTCGCCCTGCCCAGCAAGCAGGATGAAACCAACCACTTCGAGATTGCGGTGCCCAAGCTCGCCAGCCTGATCCTGACCCACGAACTGGACGGTGAACTCCAGGGGCTCAAGTCCGTGCCGCCCGAGGATCGCCCGCCTGTAGCGGTGGTGTTTTTCAGCTTCCGCATCATGGTAGGCCTGGGCGTGCTGATGATCGCCGTGGCGCTTTATGGCCTCTGGCTGCGCCGTGGCGAACGGCTCTACAGCTCAGCGCTGCTGCTGCGTACCTGTGTCCTGCTGACCCCCGCCGGCGTGGTGGCGACGCTCGCCGGCTGGTATGTGGTGGAAGTCGGCCGCCAGCCCTGGCTGGTGACAGGCCTGGTGCGCACCATGGAAGTGGTATCGCCATTGCCGGCGGAGCGGGTGCTGTTCTCCCTGACCCTGTTCGTCATCACCTATACCCTGCTGCTGGGCGTCTACCTGTATTTCATGCGAAAGCTGATCCGCAAGGGGCCACCGGCGTTCGCCGACCTGCCAGAGCAGGTGATCGGTACCCATGCACCGGGCTATGCCCTGGCCTGGGTCAAACAGCTTGATGTTCACGAGAAGGTGCACTGATGGAACTGGCTTTTTTCTACTTCCTGCTGCTGGGTTTTGCCATCCTCATGTACGTGGTGCTGGACGGCTTTGACCTGGGGCTCGGTATTCTTTACCCCTGGTTCGACGACGAACCCCAGCGCGATCACATGATGCGCTCCATCTCCCACGTGTGGGACGGCAACGAAACCTGGCTGGTGTTCGGCGGCGTGATCCTGTTCGGCGCCTTCCCGCTGGCCTACGCAACCATACTGTCGACCCTCTATGTGCCCATCATGATCATGCTGATCGCGCTGATCTTTCGCGGTGTCGCCTTTGAATACCGCTTCAAGGCTCACCGCTCCAAGCCCTGGTGGGACAAGGCCTTTGCCATCGGCTCCACGGTGGCGGCTTTCTGCCAGGGGCTGATGCTGGGGGCCCTTGTACAGGGCGTGGACAACGACGCCATTGACGGCTCCAGCCTCGACTGGCTCTCGCCCTTCGCCATCCTGACCGCCTTTTCTGTCATGGCCGGCTACGCCCTGCTGGCCTGCTGCTACCTGAGCATGAAAAGCCGTGGCCTGATCCGGGCCCGCGCCGCCCGCCTGGGGCGGCGCCTGGTAGTGGCGGTGCTGGTTGCCCTGGCGCTGGTCAGCCTCTGGACTCTGGTGGAAGCCCCTGAAATCCGTGCCCGCTGGTTCGACGGCTACCACCTGCTGCTGCTCAGTCCGCTGCCGCTGCTGAGCCTGGGTGCCGGCTGCCTGCTGTTTCGGGATCTCGGCGGACAGAACCATGAACAGCGCCCCTTCATGCTGGCTGTCTCGCTGTTCGTGCTGGCTTTCGTCGGCCTGGTGGTGGGGCTGTTCCCCTACCTGGTGCCGCGCCAGGTGACTTTCTGGGAAGCTCAGGCACCGATCTCGAGCCTGAAGTTCATGCTGCCGGGCGTACTCATCTTCGTCCCGCTGATCTGTGCCTACACCCTCTGGGGTTACCGCATTTTCAGCGGCAAGGTGGAAGATTTCGAAGAAGGCTATTAAACCGGATACCGTATTCACTGTTTTCACCCTGGCTTGTCTCCACTGAGCACCCGCCAGTCCGTTACGCCTGGGCTGGCGGTTTTTTTACCGCACTCAAGAACGCAGTAACAATACGGAAAAACACCTGACCTCGAGGCTTGCCCCCATGAACTCCCCAACTCACTCCCCAAGGAACACCCAGGATACGCCGCAGACCGGCAGCCAGAGACCCGCGTCGGGCTGGCGTGGTTTTGCCCTGTGCTATGGTGCAGGCCTCGCTCTGCTGCTGGTCACGACCGGTGCGCTCAAGCTCGCCTTTGCCGCCCTGGGCTAACCCTCTGTCTTTCGCCAATGGTTGGCCACCCCTGCGCCTGAACTTCCAGCTGCAAGATCCCCTGATCACGCTGTTTTCCGACACCGAAGCCGTTATAATTATGAATTCCTGATACCGGCTGACAGCGCAGGATGCGCAACTCGATGCCGAGGCCCTGACAGACACAGGCCCGCCATATACCCGGGATCGACCAAAACAAGAGACGGCAGACATGACCACGAGCAACCTGACCCGCAAGAAGACGTCGATGAAACGGCGCTCGCTGCACGAAGAAATTTCCGACCACCTGCGCTCGATGATCATCGAGGGCGAGCTGCCCGAAGGCGAGCGCATTGACGAAAGCGCCCTGTGTGAACAGCTGGAAATATCCCGCACCCCGCTGCGCGAAGCCCTCAAGGTACTGCATTCCGAAGGTCTGGTGTCCATCGAACCCAATCGCGGTGCCCGCGTCGCGGTCCTGACGCAGGAAGAGTTCGCCGAGCTTTTTGAACTGATAGGTGGCCTGGAGCGCATGGCAGCCGAACTGGCCGCCAGCCGCGCCACCGACAGCGAACTGAAAAAACTGGCGCAGATGCAGACCCGCCTCGAGTCCCTCTACAGTGAAGGTGATCGCCACAACTACTTCGAACTCAATCAGGATATCCATCGCATGATCATTGCGATGTCCCGCAACAGTACCCTCACCAGCCTGCACGAGCAGCTGCTGATGCGCGCCAGCCGTGGCCGTTACATGGCCATTGGTACCGAGGATCGCTGGGAAGAATCGGTGCAGGAACACCAGGCGCTGCTCAGCGCGCTGGAAGCCAAGGACAGCGAGAGAGCCGGCGAAATCATGCTTGAGCATGTGCGGCACACCGGTGACTGCGCGGTGAATGCGCTGAAATTAAGAAAAGCGGTTTAACTGCTGCGCGTGCTATCCGGCACTCTTGAAGGGCCTGTCCCGGCAGGCCTGCTGTAGGCTCCTGAAACCGCGCAAACCATTCAGCTGACCAACATCACCGACACCTTGGCGGCGCTCAGGCGTGCAATAAGAGGGGGTGTTCATAAGCGTCAGCGAAGCTGCCAATGCCTGGCAAACTCTCCGAAAAGCGGCAGCGGGTGTGGTGTAGATGAGGATTTTGAGACGCTATGTAACGCCGTACTGGCGATGCAAACAGATTCTCAACAGCCCGTCAAAGGCAGGCTCCAGTCGCCTTTGTCGAACATGAGGTTCCTGAGTACAGCGACCGAAGCCATCAGAGGCTGCGTAAAATAGCGGGGCGGTATTTGCGTTAGCATCAAGATGCCAGTCAGACTAAAATTTCAGCCTGGAACCCGTCACCATACTGCCCGTCCTGCGATTAAGCCTTCTGCCCCGCACCGTATTAACAGCCTTCTCCGGGGCCACAACCGCACCGGTAACGGGATTGTCAGAAGTGTCGGCACTGCCCATTGCACGTTCTGCCTTGCAGACATAGCGCGGCTTGTTGATGGGACTCATAGATGCACTTGCCTTGCTCGGCCTGGCACTGAAAACCGGGGTAATATTTTTGCGTCTGTTCATGATAAATCAGTAAAGTCAGAATATTAGGACACGCAAATGTAAGTCCTAAAGGCACAAGATTCAAGCAAACATCTGATTATTCTTTAACCACATCGAGCCCTGTTCGGGACAGTACCGTGCCAGTCATTTAGCCTGGTCACGGCTCATACTCAGACCGGCGAAGGCTCGGGCCTTTTCACCCTTGTGTTCACGAAACGACGTTTAGAACAGCTACGTCTTCTGATCCCGTGAAGAGTCTGATCTGGCAATTAAAGTGCCTAACGGCGGCAGAAAGATTTATCGGCCTGCGGGGCTAGGCAGCCACAGCATGCCGGTATAGGCTAGCGTTACGATCATCATCAGGTGATCCGCGTCGCTCGGACGGTTCCGGGCGCTTACGTGTATAGAGACTGCCATGACCCAGGATTCACCCGTACCACCGGTGCACCATTTCACCCGCATAGAACGTCTGCCCCCCTATGTGTTCAATATTACCGCCGAGCTCAAGATGGCGGCGCGCCGCCGGGGCGAAGATATCATAGATTTCAGCATGGGCAACCCCGATGGCCCTACACCACCGCATATAGTGGAAAAGCTCTGTACGGTGGCACAGCGTGAAAACACCCACGGTTACTCCACTTCCCGGGGCATCCCGCGACTGCGGCGGGCGATATCGCGCTGGTATGCCCAGCGCTACCAGGTGGAAATCGACCCGGAAGAAGAAGCGATCGTCACCATCGGCTCGAAGGAAGGCCTGGCACACCTGATGCTGGCGACCGTCGACCATGGCGATACCGTGCTGGTGCCCAACCCCAGCTACCCTATCCATATCTACGGCGCGGTTATTGCCGGGGCCCAGGTGCGCTCCGTGCCGCTGATTCCCGGTGTCGACTTCTTTGTCGAACTGGAACGGGCGATCCGGGAAAGCATCCCCAAACCCAAAATGATTATCCTTGGCTTCCCGTCCAACCCGACAGCCCAGTGTGTCGAACTGGACTTTTTCGAACGGGTAGTGGCACTGGCCAAGCAATACGGCGTTCTGGTGGTCCATGACCTGGCCTATGCCGATATCGTATACGATGGCTGGAAGGCACCCTCGATCATGCAGGTTCCGGGCGCCAAGGAAATCGCGGTGGAGTTCTTCACCCTGTCCAAGAGC
>JBFGZM010000099.1:0-10223 GCA_041586815.1 Marinobacterium sp.
AAGTCAGGCCGATGGGTTGGCCTGCTCAAGATAGTCGAGCAAGGCGCTGAGGCTGGCAACCCGTCCGTAGTCGGCTTCAGGAATCTGGATGTGCAGCCGCTGGTTTATGGCAATCACAAGATTGAGATAATCAAGCGAGTCCAGATCCAGTTCTTCGCGCAGGTCGGCATCGGGTTCCGCTGACGCAAGTTCTGCGTCGGGTGCGATGTTAAGCAGTTCCTCGGCGATAATCTGTTGCAGGCTGTTTCTGTTCATTCAAAACTTTCCTTCAGACTGACTGCGGTGACTGCAGTTGTGTGTCCAGCAGGCGAAGCAGGCGGGCACCCAGGTGGCCGTCGCTGACGCGGTGATCCGCTGCAAGCGTGACCGTCACCAGGGTTCGGGCCTCAACGCGACCCTCTTTCGTTACCCAGGGGCGCGTGCAGGGGCTGCCGAAACCAAGGATTGCGACCTGTGGCGGAAAGATCACGCCATAGACGGAGTCTACACCCCGCTCGCCAAGGCTGGTCACGGTAATGGTTGCCGCGCTCATCTCCGATGAGCGAAGGCCGCCCTGGCGGGCGCGCGTGGTCAGGTCGCGAAGGTTTTCCATCAGCGCATCCAGTGGCTGCCGGTCCACATCCAGCAGTGCCGGCACCACCAGGCCCCCGCCACGGAGGGTGATGGCCATGCCTATATGGATAGCCTCGCTTGGCTGAAAACTGCCGTCTAGAAAAAATCCGTTCAGTTCCGGAACCTGCTGCAAGGTGACGGCTGTTGCCTTGATCAGGAGTGCACCGAGCAGTACACGTTGCTCCGGCGGTCTTGTCTGGTTGCGGGCTTCAAGCCAGCCAAGGGCTTCGGTCAGGTCGATTGTGCCGGACAAATAGTAGTGCGGTATGTCCCGCTTCGATTTCGCCATGGCAGCAGCAATGGCCTGTCGCATCGCGCGATGATCGATACCCGCTTTCACGTCCCTGGGGGCGGGTGCCGCAGGTGCGCTTGCGGCCTGCGCACGCTCGATGTCCGCCAGTAGCCGAGCGCCTTCAGGACCGCTACCTGTAACGCTGGCAAGGTCCAGCTGGTAGTGGCGCGCACGCAACCGGGCCACCGGAGATGCCCTGACACGTGCCCCCGGCTCGCTCGGCCTTATCGGGACACTGGTGGTGGCCTGGGTAGTCTGTGAGATCGCCGTGGCTTCAGCTGCGGTGCCTGCGGTGGTGCTGCCTGCGGTCTGGATCGATGCGATGGGGGTTCCGACGGGCACCTTTGCGCCCTCCTTCACCAGCAACGCCGTAACAGTTCCCTCCTCAAACACCTCCATGTCGATCGCGCCTTTCATCGTTTCGATGACCGCCACGATGTCACCTTTTTTCACCTGATCACCGGGCCTGATGCGCCATTGCGTCAGGGTGCCCGCCTCCATGTCGGCCCCGAAGGAAGGCATCCTGACCTCGCTCATGAATGTTCCAGCACTTGTCGTACCGCGGCAAGGATTTGCGGTATCTGTGGCAATGCCGCCTGTTCCAGATGATGCGGATAGGGAATCGGCACCTCCTTGCTGCATACCCGCGCGACCGGTGCATCCAGTTCCCAGAACGCCTGCTCCATGATGATGGCACTGATCTCGCCGGCCAGGCTGCCGCTGCGCCACCCTTCGTCCACCACGACTGCCCGGTGGGTTTTGGCAACAGTTTGCACAATGGCGGCCGTATCCAGCGGGCGCAGGCAGCGAAGATCCAGCACCTCGGCGTCAATGCCCTCGCTGGCCAGTTGCTCCGCGGCGTTCAGTACCTTGCCAAGGCTGCCACCGTAAGTGATCAGCGAGACATCCGTGCCCGTTCGCCGCACTGCTGCTTGCTCCATGGGTACGGGCTCTGCGGCATCCGGCAGCGTCCCGGTCTCGTTGTAGAGCATGACATGCTCGAAGATGATGACCGGGTCCGGATCCTGCAGCGCCATGCCCAGCATAAAACGGGCATCTTCGATGGTGCCGGGCACCAGCACCTTTAGCCCCGGAACGTGGGCGTACCAGCACTCGAAACTGTGGGAATGCTGTGCTGCCAGCTGCCGTCCGGCGCCTGTGGCCATGCGAATCACCAGTGGAACACTGAACTGTCCGCCGGACATGTGACGGATGGTCGCGGCGTTGTTGACGATCTGGTCCAGCGCCAGCAGGCTGAAATTCACCGTCATGATTTCGACAATAGGCCTCATCCCGCCGAGTGCAGCCCCCACGCCGGCCCCCATGAAACCCGACTCCGACAGCGGCGTGTCACGAATGCGTTCCGGCCCGAACTCCTGCAGCAGGCCCTTGGTTACGGCATAACAGCCGCCGTAACGGCCGACATCCTCCCCCATCAGGAAAACGCGCTCATCTTCCTGCAGGGCTTCACGAATCCCCTCGCGAACCGCTTCACGGTAGGTTGTTTCGGTCCCCCGGCTCATTGCGACAGCCTCGGGGTATACACATCAGTGCCAAGCTCTGACTCAGGCTCAAGCGCAGAGGATTCGGCAAAATCGACGGCCTCTGCAACCTCTGTGGCCACGCGCTGCTCAATGGTGGCGACATCGCTCTCCCGCAACATCTGGTTGGCCTGCATCCACTCCTGCAGCAGGACTATGGGGCCATGTTTCTGCCAGCGCTCAATCTCATCCTTGTCACGGTAGAGCTGGGTATCGAACATGGAATGACCGCGAAAGCGGTAGGTTTTGCACTCCAGGAATTTCGGCCCCTGGCCTTCGCGAATGGCGCTGCAGGCCTTGCTGGCTGCGGCCTCCACATCCACCACGTTCATGCCATCGACCGGGTGGGCATCAATACCGTAGCTGCGTGCCTTCAGATGGATGTGCTGCTCGGACTCGGAAATCGCCAGTGCCGTGCCCATGGCATAGAGGTTGTTTTCACAGACAAACAGCACTGGCAGTTGCCACAGGGCCGCCAGGTTCATGCTTTCGTGAAATTCGCCCTCGGCCACAGCCCCCTCGCCGAAAAAACAGGTGGTGACGCGTGCAAGGCCCCGCATCTTGTCTGCCAGTGCCAGCCCGACAGCCAGCGGCAACCCCCCTGCCACGATCGCATTGCCCCCAAAAAAACGCTGTTTGGCGTCGAACAGGTGCATGGATCCGCCCCGGCCGCGGCTGCAGCCGGTGACCTTGCCGTACATCTCCGCCATGACACTGGCCATGGAAATCCCCCTGGCAAGGGCGTGACCGTGTTCGCGATAGGTCGCGATGACAGCATCCTCTGGCGCCAGCCCCCGCGCGATGCCAACCGCAACGGCCTCCTCGCCGATGTACAGGTGCAGAAAGCCGCGAATCTTCTCCTGGGTGTAGAGCTCGGCACATTTTTCCTCAAAGCGGCGAATACGAATCATGTCCGCCAGCATTGGCAGCAGGTGGTCTCGATTGATGTGGGGCTTGTCGCTGGCAGCGGTAATCATCGTTCGTCACTCTCAAGGGTGGATAAGTCCCCTTCAGGCAGGCCCAGTTCGCGGGCCTTGAGCAGACGGCGCATTATCTTGCCGCTGCGGGTCTTGGGCAGATTCTCACGGAACACGATTTCCTTGGGCGACACCACGGCGCCAAGCCGTGTGCGGGCGTGGCCCAGAATCTCCCGCCGCAATGCTTCAGTGGGGTCGTGCCCCGGTTTAAGGGCAACAAAGGCCTTGACGACTTCACCGGCCATGGCGTCCGGGATACCGATTACGCCGGCTTCCGCCACCGCCGGATGCTCCAGCAAGGCACTTTCCACCTCAAAGGGGCCGATCAGGTGGCCGGCTGACTTGATAACGTCGTCGGCACGGCCGACAAACCAGAAATAGCCGTTCGCGTCGCAACTTGCCAGGTCGCCACTCAGATACCAGCCGTCGGCAAAACATTTTTCATAACGGGCCTGTTCGTGCAGATAGCCGCGGAACATGGATGGCCAACCTGACTTAAGGGCCAGTTCACCCACATCCCCCGCGCCGCTGGCTGGCGTGACCCGACCGTTTTCCAGTCGTTTGACAATCGCTGCAGTAACCCCCGGCAGAGGGCGTCCCATGGAGCCCGGCAGAACGGTCTGGGACGCATAATTGGCGATCATGATGCCGCCCGTTTCAGTTTGCCACCAGTTGTCATGAAAGGGCTTGCCGAAGGTTGCCTGGCTCCAGACCACCGCTTCCGGGTTGAGGGGTTCACCGACACTGGCCAGAAAGCGCAGTGCGCAGAGATCCCGCGACTGTGCCAGCTCGGCTCCTGCCTTCATCAGCATGCGAATGGCCGTTGGTGCCGTGTACCACACACTGATGTGTTGCGATTCCAGAATGCTGTACCAGCGCACGGCATCAAATTCGGCCTCGTCCACCACCAGGGTCACGCCCAGGCTGAGGGGCGCGATGATGCCGTAGGACGTGCCCGTTACCCAGCCAGGATCTGCGGTACACCAGTAAATGTCCTGCGGATGCAGGTCCAGGGCATAAAATCCGCTCAGCGTATGGAACAACACGGCCTGATGCACGTGGATGGCCCCTTTGGGCTTGCCCGTGGTACCACTGGTGAAATGCAGCAGCGCCATGTCCTCCGCCTCGGTACGGACGATGGAAAAGTGCGTGTCGGCGGCTTTCATGAGGGACCCCAGGGCAAGGCAGCCCGGTGCCGGGTCCTCCGTATCAATCAGCAGTACATACTGCAAACTGGGCAGTTCATGCCGCCAGGGCGCAACTTTTTTGCGATACAGGGCCGCTGTGGTCAGCAACACCCGTGCCTCACCGATCTCCATGCGCGAGCGCACCGGCTCCGGCCCGAATGCTGCGAATAGCGGTGCAAACACGGCGCCCGCTTTCAGCGTTCCCATGGCGGCGATATAGAGTTGCGGCTGACGGCCACAGAGCGTGAAGACCCGATCACCCTTGCAAACGCCAAGTCCTGTCAGAACATTGGCGAAGCGGTTGCTGGCCTCCATCAGCTGGGCATAGGTAAAGTCCCGGCATTCATCGGTCTTGCTGAGCCAGCGCAAGGCAACCTTGTCGCCCTGGCCGTGAAGCACATGACGATCGACAGCCTCATAGGCAATATTAAGTCCCCCGTTTGGCAGGCCATCAATACAGCTGCTGGCCGACTGCCAGTCAAAATGCTCAGTACCGCTTTCATAGTTGTCCAGATTCGGCGGTGTCGCGAACTGCGCGGGATCTTTGTGGATGGCGTCTAACGACATGGTTACCACTCCCAAGGCCAAACCTGACAAGGATATGAAGGCTGCAAAGCAATGGAACCTTCTATGCCAGCATAGACCATATCAAAAACAGGGGTATTGGCACCTGAGCAGTCCGCCGGCATCAGGGATGCCCTGGCGAGCGTATCCTCTATACTTGCAATCCTCTTTGGCGAGTGTCTGACTCGCCCCAACATGCTCACTGGAGAAACCATGATACAGATACGCTTTTTGTCGATGCCCATACTGATGGCGAGCCTGCTAGGCGCGGCACCGAGTTCCCATGCTGACTGGAAAGATGTGCTGAACAAGGCGCAGGAAACCATCACCCAGGGTCAGAATACGGGCAACACCGCTGGCACCGATGCAGCCATCGCGAGCCTGTCCAACAGTGATATTACCAGTGGCTTGAAGGAAGCCCTCGTCCAGGGGTCCAGAAGCGCGGTTGAATCGCTTGGGACCGAAGGCGGCTTTCTGGACAATCCGGCGGTTCGAATTCCCTTGCCATCCCAGCTGCAGCTGGTCGAAAAGGGCCTGCGTGTCAGCGGCCAGGGGGCCCTGGCTGACAACTTCATCACTTCCATGAATCGTGCCGCCGAACAGGCAGTGCCGCTGGCCAGCGATCTGTTCGTTGATACCATTCGCGACATGTCGGTTGAGGATGCCCGCAGCATACTGCAGGGGCCGGACGATGCGGCAACCGCATATCTGCGCGAGAAGAACGGGGACAAGCTTAATACGCTGATGCGACCCATCGTGGCGGATGCCACGGACAAGGTGGGTGTCACCAGTGCGTATAAAAACATGACTGGCAAGGGTGGCATGCTGGGCAGCGTTGCGGAGTTGGGTGGCCTGGATCTGGATACTTATGTGACAGAGCAGGCAACAGACGGGCTGTTTACCATGATTGCGGCCGAGGAAAAACGCATTCGGGAAAACCCGGTTGCCCGCGGTACGGATCTGCTGAAGAAAGTGTTCTCCAGCGCCTTGTGACGGTTGTGAAGGTGCCTGGCTCAGGCGGATTTTCTGCGACCTGTGTTAATAATTCATGGCAACTTATGAAGCTATATTATTGTATTTAAAAATATTAGTTGAGTTTTACATGGAGTATCAGGCGACGGCTTCGACCTTCAGTACGGCCATAATGGCCTGGGCATGGCCACTCCAGACGTAGCGGTAATGGCTGCCCTGTGCCGGAATGGTCAGGGCTCGGGGCTTGAAGGCCGCAAGACATTCACCGCCGACATCCCGCACACTCGAGTAATACAGGCCGGGGCTTTCCTGGTCGCGCAGCTGGCGGGCAAAACGCTGCGAAGGGCCGTAGTCGTCTGGCTGATGCAACTGGCTGTACCCCTGGCCACGAATGTCATGCAGTGGCTGTGCCACCTTGCCGACATATTCGCGCAATGTGAGCTCGGTATCGGGTTCCCGTGTTGCCCGCAGGAAGATTTCACGGTGATGGCGGGTTTCGGCGATGGCGGTTTGCAGGCTTCGGGCGGCGTAGTAGACGCCATAATGGCCATCGGTGAATCGGCTCGCGACGCCGATATGGGTAAAGGCTGCCATCACGGGTGTGGAGCCGGGGCCGGATATCCGATCGCAGGTTGCAACCAGACGCAGGTCTCCGGTTTCATCGCGCAGGCGGTCATTGGTCAGGGCTTCCACTGCATACAGGATATCCAGGTCCTCAGGGTCGGACACGGTTTCAAACAGACTGATGGGCGGAAAGTGGCTTGGTACCAGGCGGTGCGCCTTGTCCCAGTCAAGATCGATCAGTAGCGGCATGGCATGCATGAATCAGCGCCTGCAAGAGGTCGATTGAAATGCGGAATCGGCGGCGTACTAGCCCCTGGCGTGATCCAGGTAGCGGCGCACATCGGCCAGGTTGATCAGGCTGCCCCTGAGCATCACCGCAAGCGCAGAGTCGCCGCCGAAATAGGCGTTGGCCTTGCCTGGCCAGGCGTTGGCCTGCTCTTCGGTGGGAAACAGGATTCGCAGCGCCTTGTAGATACCCATGACATAGGAAATGCGTTCGAGGGTATCCCGGGGTAGCGCAGGCCCCTCGCCTTTGCGCCATTTGTAGAAGGTAGAGCGCGCAGGCTCGCCTAGCAGAATCTGCTCCTGTTCGCGGCTGAGGCGCCAGGCCGATGCGATATTAAAGAATACCTTGAGGGACACCTGGGAAATCCGCCTGGGATCCTGCTGCCCAAGATCAACGCCCTGTTTCATGTTGATGGCCTCCTGTGCAATACCTGAGGCCCAGTTTAGTCTCTGTGGACACAAATATCCAATTCAGTACCTCTAGAGACTCGCCTTACGTCAATGCCAGGCGCAGGTGTATTTCGATTTCAAATACATGGGCGTCATGATCTCCCAGGCCTCGCAGGGATTCCGCCAGATGCAGCAGATAGTCTGCATTGGGACCACTGGGGCCGGCAGCATTGGCTATCTGCTGGGCGATTTCGCTTTCGCTCGCCGGCCCAAGAAAGGCGCTGTTGTCAGGCGTGGCGATATATACGAGGCCCTGGGCATGGCTGCCATCATCGAAGGTCATTTCGGTGCTAAAGCGCAAATAACCATTCTTTTCACGAAAATCCAGATGCTCGAACACCCGTGGAGATATCAGATAAGCCACGCCCTGGCAGCGGGCTTGCGGCGTTTCGATAAGGGTTACGACACGTCCGGGCGCATCAAGCGTGCCTCGATGGTCGTGGGAGCCCTGCCAGAAACGGCGTGACCAGCCGCTGATGGAAGCGTTACGACGCTCAATATAGGGAAAGTCTGCCTTGAAGATCAGCGAGCCATAACCAAACAGCCACACGGCCTCCTGGTCGTCAAAGCGAAAGCGGCGGCGGTTTGCTTCAAGGGTATTGGCAGACATCGTTGCAGGGTACCGATCTAAACAGAAAATCATACCCCAGCAGTACGGCCGGTTTCCAGCCGGCTAAACCCCGGGACCTCGACCATACTCAGGATAAAGTTCACGGAGCGATGTTCATGCAGAACCGAGCCGAGGTCGTCGATCAAAATTTTGTACGGCGTGTCAGCAGCGGTGACCTGCCCCAATCCGACACCCGACTTGGGCTTCAGGATGCCGGCCTCGGTGAAGCCCTGTTGCTGCAACTGTTTGAGAGCCAGGTACTGAGCCGGCAACTGGACCTCTGCGCCCGCAGGTTGCAGGTTCGTGGAGAAGCCTTTTACACCATTGGCAGTGCCGGGCACGAGGGCAACGCCGCCATTGCCGCGGCATTTCGGCAGGATGACATCGCATTTCTGCACTACCGCGACGCAGCCTTTTTCGTTCAGCGTGCGCGTCAGGCCGCCGCTGTAAATCCGCTCTGGGACATGCTGCTGTCTTTCACGGCCTCCAGCGAGGACCCGATTTCCGGCGGACGTCACAAGGTGCTGGGCAGCAAAGCGCTCTTTGTACCGCCACAGACCAGTACGATCGCCTCCCATCTCCCCAAGGCGCTGGGCGCGGCGGTGGGCATTGCCCTTGCGAGGCGTCTCAAGCACCCGGGTATCCTCCCCGCGGATGGAGCCGTGCTGTGCGCCTTTGGTGATGCGTCGGCCAATCACAGCACGGCACTGGGGGCCATCAACAGTGCCTGCTGGATGGGCTACCAGAAGCATCCGTTGCCACTGGTATTTATCTGTGAAGATAACGGCATAGGAATCTCGACACCCACCCCCGACGGCTGGATCGCCGCCAGTTTCAGTCAGCGGCCCGGGTTGCACTACCTGAGTTGTAACGGCCTTGATCTGCTCGATACGTACCGCTGTGCCCGCCAGGCGGAGCAACTGGCACGGCGGCATCATCAGCCGGTATTTTTGCACATGCATTGTGTGCGCCTGCTCGGTCATGCCGGGTCCGATGCCCAGAGTGCCTATCTGAGCGCCGCTCAGATCGAACACGCCGAAGCCCGGGACCCGTTACTGCACTCGGCCCGATTGCTGATTGAGCTGGGCATACGGCGGCCCGATCAGGTAGTCGCGCTGTACCAGGGCATGGCTGCTCAGGTCAACGAGGCGGCCGAGCGAGCAATCCGTCGCCCCAGGCTGAACAGCGCCGCGGCAGTGATGGCGTCAATCATCCCCTCACCTCGTCCTGTCGCAACAATGAAGCCTGCGCCATCGCCCGTGCTGGATGCCCTGTTTGCCCGTGACAGGACACTGCTGGCCCAGCCCCAGCCCATGGCGCGTTTGTTGAACTGGGCGCTGGCGGAGCTGATGGCAACCTATCCCGAAATACTGCTGATGGGCGAAGATATCGGCCCCAAGGGCGGTGTTTACAATGTTACTGGCAAACTGTGCGAAACGTTCGGCAAGCATCGTGTCATCAATACCCTGCTGGATGAGCAGAGTATTCTGGGGCTTGCGATCGGTGTGGCGCACAACGGTTTTATACCAATCCCGGAAATACAGTTCCTGGCCTATGTACACAATGCCGAGGATCAGCTGCGGGGCGAGGCCGCCAGCCTCAGTTTCTTTTCGAATGGCCAGTACAGCAATCCGATGGTAATTCGCATTGCAGGGCTTGGGTATCAGAAAGGCTTTGGAGGCCATTTCCATAATGACAACAGCCTGGCGGTATTTCGGGATATCCCCGGGGTGATCCTGGCGTGTCCGAGCAACGGTCGCGATGCTGCACCGATGCTGCGCGAGTGCGTACGCCTGGCCCGGGAGGATCAGCGGGTGGTGGTGTTTATCGAACCGATTGCACTCTATACGGCCCGTGATCTGCTGGAGCCGGGAGATGGCCGCTGGAGCTTCGAGTATGTGCCTGCAGCACGCTGCACGCCGATTCCGCTGGGTCATGTCGGCCAGGAGGGCGAAGGTCGAGAGCTGGCCATTATCAGTTACGGCAATGGCTATTATCTAAGTCGGCAGGCGGGCCATGATCTGGCAACGGCGCAGGGTATCGCCTTGCGCCTGATTGACCTGCGCTGGTTGCAGCCCCTGCCAGCAGACGCCATTGTCGCGGCAGTGCGGGACTGTGAAGCGGTGCTGATTGTGGATGAGTGCCGGCGCAGCGGATCCCTTAGCGAAG
>JBFGZM010000100.1:0-10205 GCA_041586815.1 Marinobacterium sp.
ACTCTGATCCTAGCAGCGGTTGTTGCACTATCCCTGCCGATGACCGCCAATGCGGAACGCACCGGGGAAGAACTGTACAACACCAAGTGTGGCGTATGCCACGCCGCCGGCGTCGCCGGTGCACCCAAGCAGGGTAGCGCGGAAGAGTGGGCGCCCCGCGCCGCCAAGGGCATTGATGGCCTGCTGGCGAGCGCCAAAAGCGGTATCAACGCCATGCCCCCGATGGGCACCTGCATGGATTGTTCCGACACTGAGCTGACCGCCGCCATTCAGTACATGCTGGACGCCGCCAAGTAATCGTCTTGCAAAGCATAGAGCCATAAAAAAACCGTCTTGCGACGGTTTTTTTTATGGCTGCGAATTCTCCGGTGACCTGTTCGTCTCAGAATATTTCGCCCGGGCGCAGATCCTGACCTTCAGTATCTCCCTCCGGCCTCGTTTGCAGCGGCAGCAGAGCTTCATCATCCTTGCCCTTTTGAATCACGATTTCGACACGCCGGTTAAGACTGCGATTTTCCGGTGTGTCGTTGGGTACCAGAGCATGGGTCGCCGCCAGCCCGCTCACCGTGAAACGCGACTGGTCCATGCGACTGTCGGCAAAGAGTTCATGTGCCACAGCCAGCGCCCGGGCCGCAGACAGATCCCAGTTAGACTCGAAGCGCCGTCCCGAATAGGGAATGTTGTCGGAGTGTCCCTGAACGGCAACGCTGCCATTCACATTCAGCAGCACATCACGGATTTTGGCGATAATCGGAATAGAGTCGAACTTGAGCTCAGCCGAGCCCGAATCAAAAGACCCTTTCTCTTTCACCCGGATAATAATCTTGGCTTCATCCGTTTCCACCTCCACCGAGCCATCACCGATCTCCTTGGCCAGGGCTGCGGCGAACTCGATAGCCTCCTGCTCCGCCTCTCTGGCCAGCTGTTTGAGCAGCGCCTCGACACTGCCCCGGAACTGGTCCGGCGTTTCGCTCTCACCTTCCTTGGAGCGCACGTCCAGCGTATTCAGATCGCTGTTGATGGTCATCTGACGTACTTCGTTCAGCGGAGTCGGTTCAGGACGGCCCGGGCTGAACTCCTGTGCAATCACCGAGGTACCCTTGGGGATGTCTTCCACCTTGATCTGATTCTGCACCCCAAAAGCTTCGCGCATGGAACCTGCCAGCTGCTTGAACTTGAGTACATCCATTTCGGAAAAGGAAAGCAGCAGCACGAAGAAACACATCAACAGCGACATTAGGTCGGCGAAGGTCGCCAGCCAGGCCGGCAGGCCAGGTTCGCAGGGCGGACATTCACATTCTGTTTGATCAGTCATAGGTCGGCTATCCGGCAGCTTCCACCAGGCGTTTCTTCTCTGGCAGGTAGTTGCGCAGCATCTGTTCAATCACCCGCGGATTCTGACCGGCCTGAATGGCCAGCAGGCCATCAATCACCAGCGCCTGATTCAGCGCCTCCTGGTCCTTGCGTACCGACAACTTGTCGGCAATGGGCAGCACCAGCATGTTGGCTATCATCGCACCGTACAGCGTTGTCAGCAGTGCCACCGCCATCGCCGGACCAATGGACTTGGGATCACTCATGTTGGAAAGCATCTGCACCAGCCCCACCAGGGTGCCAATCATGCCCATCGCCGGTGCCACATCCCCCATGGCGCGAAAGATCCGGCTGCCAAAATCGTGCCGTTCGACAGTCAGGCGCATTTCCTTGTTCAGCAACATTCGCACGATCTCGGGATCGTGCCCGTCGACCAGCAACTGGATACCGCGTTGCATGAAGCTGTTGGCGACTTCCTTTTCCTCCAGCGACAGCAGCCCCCCCTTGCGCGCGGCATCGGCCAGCTCAACGGTTTCGGTGATGATATCTTCCGGACTCTGGGACTTGAACATGAAGGCCTTGGCGGCGATTTTGCCCGCGGCGAGAAACTGCTGCAGCGTATACTTCATCAGTACCACCAGCAGAGTACCGCCGACCACAATCAGCAACGAGGGCGGATTGACGAAAATCCCCGCATCACCACCAAGCACCATGGCCGCAATAACGATACCCATGGATCCAATCAAACCGACAAGCGTTGCGATATCCACAGGTTTCTCCTTAACAGCGAACAGGCGTATTATCGGCTACGCCGCATAATAACAGAATTTTAATCGAGCACACCTGTACAGAGATTGCGTGATCCGGCCTGTGAGCCAGATTGACCCTGCTGCTGTGCTCTAGTACTTTTTACGCCTCATTGATCACGGGTAAGCCTGATGCCACGCACAAAAAAGACTCCAGACTTCGAAACCTCGCTGAACGAGCTTGAGCAGCTGGTGAATCGCATGGAACAGGGTGACATGCCCCTGGCAGACGCGCTGCAGGCATTCGAACAGGGTATCGCCCTGACCCGCGACTGCCAGGGCATCCTGGATCAGGCCGAGCAGAAGGTGCGGATGCTCGTAGAAAAAGACGGCGAGCTGCAAACCGTTCCCTTCACCGATCCCGAGGGCGCCTGATCCGTGGACCTGAATAATCTGCTGCAACAGTATTGCGTGCGCGTCGAAAGCGCACTTGATACCCGCCTGCAACATTGCAGTATCGAACCCAGACTGCAGGAGGCCATGCGCTACGCCCTCTTTAATGGTGGCAAGCGCATTCGCCCCAGTCTGATTTACCTGTGCAACCAGCTGCTTGGTGGGCAACTGAGCGCTGCCGATGCGCCCGCCTGCGCCATGGAAGCTGTCCACAGCTACTCCCTGGTGCATGACGACCTGCCCGCCATGGACGACGATGACCTGCGCCGGGGCAAGCCCACCTGCCACATCGCCTTCGATGAAGCCTGTGCCATCCTGGCTGGCGATGCACTGCAATGCAGCGCCTTTGAATGGCTCGCCCAGCCCCAGGTCGAACTGCAGCCACAATTGCAGGTACGCATGCTGGCGGTACTGGCACGGGCAGCTGGCGATCGCGGCATGGTGGCAGGACAGGCCTTCGATCTGGCCCATGTGGGACAAAGCCTGACACTGGAACAGCTGCAGCAGATGCACCGCCACAAGACCGGCGCCCTGCTCACCGCCTCCGTGGAACTGGGCGCGCTGTCCGCCGGTATCGACTCGGGCGAGCGCTACGATACTTTGCGACGCTTTGGCGATGCCATTGGCCTGGCCTTCCAGGTACAGGACGATATCCTCGATATTGAAGGGGACACCGTCACCCTGGGCAAGCCCCAGGGGTCTGACCTCGCCCAGAACAAACCGACGTTCCCGGCGCTGCTGGGCATGGAGGGTGCACGGGAAAAACTGCAGCAGCTGCATGCACAGGCGCTTGACGCCCTGACAGTGTTTGGCAGCGAAGCCGACCCTCTGCGCGCCCTGGCCGACTATATCGTCAAGCGGGATCACTGATGTTCGAACAGATTCCGTTGCAGCGCCCGCACACGCCGCTGCTCGATTGTATCGACAGCCCGGACCAACTGCGGCAGCTCGATGCCGCCCTGCTGCCAGACATCGCCGAGCAGCTGCGTGCCTTCCTGCTGTACACTGTTGGCCAGACCGGCGGCCACTTCGGTGCGGGGCTCGGCGTCATCGAACTGACCATCGCCCTGCACTACTGCCTCAACACACCGCACGATCACCTGGTCTGGGACGTTGGCCACCAGTGCTATCCTCACAAAATCCTGACGGGCCGCCGCGAGCAGATGTCCAGCATGCGCCAGCAGGATGGCCTGGCGCCCTTTCCCCGGCGTGCCGAGAGTGGTTATGACGCTTTCGGCACCGGACACTCCAGCACCTCGATCAGTGCCGCTTTGGGGATGGCCCTGGCCGACCGGCTGCAGGGACACAGCCACCGCTCCGTTGCTGTGATCGGTGATGGCGCCATGACCGCCGGCATGGCCTTCGAAGCCCTGAACCATGCTGGCCACACCGGCGCCAACCTGCTGGTGATTCTGAACGACAACGACATGTCGATCTCCCATAACGAGGGCGGGCTGGCGACCTACCTGGCAAAAAATCTCAAGCGCCGCACCGACAGCAACGTGGCAGCACCACTGTTCGAGGCACTGGAATTTGCCTACACAGGACCCGTGGACGGGCATGATTTTGCTGCTCTGCTGCCCGCACTGCAGCGAGTACTCAGTGCCGAAGGCCCGCAATTCCTGCACATCGTGACACGCAAGGGCAAAGGCTTCGCCCCGGCCGAAGCGGACCCCGTGGGTTACCACGCGATTACCAAGATCGAACCGGTGGCCAAAGCCAAGGCCCCGACAAAGGCCAAGTTTGCCAATATTTTCGGCCGCTGGATTTGTGACCAGGCCACTGCTGATACAAGACTCGTTGCCATCACCCCGGCCATGCGCGAAGGCTCGGACCTGATCGAGTTTTCCGAACGTTTCTCCGAACGTTACTTCGACGTTGCCATCGCCGAGCAGCACGCCCTGACTCTGGCAGCGGGGCTTGCCTGTGGCGGCATGAAGCCGGTTGTGGCGATTTACTCGACCTTCCTGCAGCGCGCATACGATCAGCTGGTGCACGACATCGCCATCCAGCAGCTTGATGTGCTGCTGACGCTGGATCGGGCCGGTCTGGTCGGGGAGGACGGGGCCACCCATGCCGGCCTGTTCGATATAGCCTGCCTGCGCACCCTGCCGGGCATGCTCATCATGACGCCCTCCGACGAGCAGGAGCTGCGTGACCTGCTCTATACCGGCTATATGCATCCGGGGCCAGCAGCGGTGCGCTATCCCCGCGGTGGCGGCCCAGGGTTGGCACCGGACGCCGGCATGAACAGGATTTCACTGGGACAGAGCAATACACTGCGCAGCGGCCATCGTGCGGCGCTGCTCAACTTCGGTCCCCTGCTGCCCCAGGCACAGATCGCCGCACAGGCACTGGACCTGACACTGGTGGACATGCGTTTTGTAAAACCGCTGGATGAGGCGCGCATCGCCGAACTGGCAGCCGATCATGAGTTGCTGGTCACGCTGGAGGATCACGCGGTACAGGGCGGGGCGGGGTCTGCGGTAGCGGAATATCTGCAGGCCACCGGGCTTAACGGGAATCTGCTCTGCCTGGGCGTGCCCGACCGCTGGATCGAACATGCCTCGCGCAACGAGCAGCTGCTGGAGTGCGGGCTCGGCGCTGACCAGATCAGCGCACGGATCGAGGCCCGGTTGAACGCACAGAGTGCCTGAACCGGCCTCTCCCTGACTTTCACGGGGTTTGGACCGGATGCCTACTGAGTTTTCTGCTTCATACTCGCGACAGCGGTGCCCGGTCACCATCTAACCCGGCTACCCGCTCTAATGGAAGAACCGGTGGTGGATTGCAGGCTCGATCAGAGCACGCAACGACATACTTCTGGCTAGCCAAAGCGAACCCGGGCGCTGAAAGCTGGCGGCTATCGCTCAGCTTTCTTCTTCGTCCCGGAAGTGATGCTCTGTCATCATGTGGCCCAGCTTGCCCATCTTGGTAGCCAGGTACTGCTCATTGTGGCGGTTCTTGCCCACCTGCAACGGCTCCCGCTCGGACACCGGTACGCCATACTGCTCCAGCGCCTTAACCTTGCGGGGATTGTTGGTCATGAGCCTGACCTGCTGCACGCCCAGATGCTCCAGCATCGGCAGGCACATGCTGTAGTCACGCATATCAGCGGCAAACCCCAGCCGCTCGTTAGCTTCCACCGTATCGGCACCGCCATCCTGCAGGTGATAGGCACGAATCTTGTTCAGCAGGCCAATGCCCCGCCCTTCCTGGCGCAGATACAGCAGTACGCCGCAGCCTTCTTCGCTGATACGCTTGAGCGCTTCCTGCAGCTGAAAGCCGCAGTCGCAGCGCAGACTGAAAAGCGCATCGCCGGTGAGGCATTCAGAGTGAACCCGAGCCAGCACCGCAGCGCTGCCCGCCACGTCTCCGTACACCAGGGCGACATGTTCCTTGCCGCTGCTTTCGTCCTCGAAACCCACCATGGTGAAGGTTCCCCAGGGGGTTGGCAATTTGGACGACGCAACATATTTAACTGACACAGACCCGATCCTCAGCGAACGAAGGCGCATATTTTAACAGTAGCCTTCGAATCAGGCGACGTTTGGATTATTTACCTTAAATGGAGGCAGGTGCAGGCTTTTACAAGGGGTGGGGCGCACTGTCCGAATTCATGCCGGCACTCAGATCCAGCCCATGACGACGCGGCAGCAAAAGTCGCACTTCCAGCCCACCCAGTTCCGAACGCTGCAGATCCAGCTCACCGCCGTATTGGCGCACAATTTCGGTCACAATGCTCATCCCAAGGCCATGGCCGGCACGGGACTCATCTAACCGCTCACCCCGCTGCAGCAGACGTTCGCGCTGATCCTCCGCCACCCCCGGGCCGTCGTCAGCGATACGCAGGTCCAGGCAATGCTCATCCATCATCCCTGTCACCTGTACCCGGCTCCGGGCCCACTTGCAGGCGTTATCGAGCAGATTGCCCAGCAGCTCCACCAGGTCATCCCGCTCACCGGGAAAGTAGCTGGTGGCAGAAAGGCGGGTATCAATCTGCAACTGGCGGTCGCGGTGCACGGCACGCATGGTGCGCACCAGTTTGTCAAGTTCCTGCTGCAGGTAGATGCGCTGCCCGGGCAATGCGGCGCCGGCGATGCGGGCGCGGCGCAGCTCCCGCTCCATCAGCTCGCGCAGGCTGCGCGACTGTTCGCGCAGTGCTTCGGCCTGTTCCGGTGCGATGCGATGCAAGGCCTCGATCTGCCGATCCAGCACCGTAAGCGGCGTCTTGGCTGCATGGGCCAGATTTCCCAGGGCATTGCGTGAACGCGTCAGACGCATTTCCATGCTCTGCACCAGGTAGTTGATTTCGGTCACCAGCGGCTCCACCTCGGCCGTATCGGCCTCCGGCAACTGGCGGATATCACCCTGTTTCAGCTGGTTCAGCTGACCACCCACCCGCACCAGGGAACGCAGCCCACCGCGAATCACCAGGATCTGCGCCAGCAGCATGGCACCGAGAAACAGCGCCACCACCAGCATCATGCCCCAGCGCAACCGGGTCAGGCCTGACTCGATATGACTGACATCCGATGCCAGCAGCAGGCGCAGCTGCCGGCCACCCTTGGTGAAGATTTCTTCGCGCACCAGCCAGGGCTTGTCGTGTTTTTTCAGCAATCGCAGGCCCTGGTTTCCCACCGGCTCACCGCCTTCAAGCGGAATGCTCTCATCCCAGAGTGAACGGGAATAATGCCACTTGGGATCATCACCCACCTGAAACTGGAAATAGTGGCCCGACATTGGCTGTTCATACACAGGCGCCACATACTGCGCATTGATACGCCAGCCGCCATTGTCGTCCATCTCAACGGACTTGAGCAGCACATAGGCTTCACTGCCGAGACTGGCATTCACAAAATCGTAGGCGGTCTGGCGCAGAAACCAGCTGTAAGACACCCAGAGAATCAGGCACAGGGCCAGGGTAATGAGCACGAAAGCGCTGTTGAGGCGGGTCTGGATGGATGCTTTCACGGCCGGAAAACGTAACCCTGACCGCGCCGGGTCTCGATGCGCTCGCGGCCGATTTTCTTGCGCAGCATCTTGATGTAGGCTTCGATCACGTTGCTGTCGTTTTCGACGGCATCATCGTACAGATGCTCCACCAGCTGCAATTTGGACAGCACCCGGGCAGGGTTGTGCATGAAATAACGCAGCAGCCGATATTCTGTCCCGGTGAGGCTAACCGGTGCCTGACCGTCCGGCACGACGGACTGGGTCTTCTCATCCAGTACCAGCCCCGCCACTTCCAATGCCGTGCCGGCCTGCTGATGCACCCGGCGCAGCAAAGCGCTCATGCGCAGCAGCAGCTCTTCGGTATGAAAGGGTTTGCACAGGTAGTCATCGGCGCCGGCTTCAAAGCCATCAACCCGCTCCTGCCAGGCCGAACGGGCGGTCAGGATCAGCACCGGTAGCGAATTCTTGCGCTTGCGCCAGTTGTTCAGCACCTCAAGCCCCGGACGCCCCGGCAGGCCGAGATCCAGCACAGCAATATCATAGATATCCTCGTAGCCAGACGCTTCTGCATCCACACCGTTATCGACCAGGTCCACCGCGTAGCCGCTGCGCGCCAGTTCCTGTTTCAGATCGGGCCCCAGAACCGGGTCATCCTCTACCAGCAATACACGCATGGTCTGCAGCCTCCGTTAGAAATCGACTAGTTCGCCGGAGCGGGCATTGAGGTGAAGCATGCGCACCACGCCATCGCTTCCGGCAACTTCGAGCTCGTAGATATACAGAGCGTCGGTCTGCAGCAGTACAACGTCGAGCAACTGACCGCCGAACTGCTTTTCAACCCGCGCCATCAGATCCATCATCGACAGAATTTCACCGGCTTCCTCCAGCTTGCGACAGGCTTCCACATCCAGCCGTATAGGCTGCAAGGCGCTGGCGCCAAGCGTGACGCTTAGCAGCAGTGCTGCAAAAATCAGGTGCTGAAGTTTCTTCATGGACCCTCCGGTCGACGGGCTGAACTCTGGCGCCAATGCACAGGCCAGGCCGTTATGATCAGCTTGCAGACTACGGTGTCTGTCTGAAATCAGACTGAATTCGAGGCCTGTCGGCACCAGCGGCCCCTTCTCGAGCCGATGTCGCCATCAGAACAGTGCTTCACAGCCTTACCGAAAATACTCAATCGATGCGGAAAATGCCAACGTTGCAGCCAGGCCCAGCAGGTACACTGTCGGTTTGGAGCCCGAACCGAACCTCAAGCGCCACAGCACTTTTTATACTTGACGCCGCTACCACAAGAGCAGGGATCATTGCGATTGGGCTTGGTTTCCAAGCTAACGGTTTTCGGCGTATTAACCATGCTCAGCAAGTCGGTGATATTTTCATCGACCTGGGCGTCAACGGCAATGGTTGCGACCAGCTGATGCTCCAGCAAAATGGCTTCAACCTCGGTTTTGCGTGCCTCGCTCTGCACCGACAGCATCAGCGGTGCCTCTTCAGTTCCGGGCTTGGCAGCGCGCTTGGTATTAAAGCCATAGCTTGAATGCTTGGGCTTGGGAGTTTGGCGACCTTTAAAGAAGAACTTGTCAGACATAATACAGATCCTGCACAGGAAGAATTAAATTGCGAAATATCACAGCGCTAACGATCAGCAAGACCCGACAGACTGCTAAAAAAGAAACACCAGCAACTGCAATACCAGCAGCGCGTAAATCCCGGCCAGTACATCATCCAGCATGATGCCCAAACCGCCCTCAACCCGCTGATCCACCACCCGAATGGGCCAGGGCTTCCAGATATCGAACAGTCGGAACAGAACAAAGCCCGCCAGAATCCAGTACCAGTCCGTTGGTACCAGCAACATGGTGATCCAGAACCCCACGAACTCGTCCCAGACAATGCCGGGATGATCGTGCACGCCCATATCCCGTGCCGTACGGCCACAGAGGTAGATTCCCAGCACCGCCGAGGCAACCAGCACCAGCAGGTAGCCCCACAGGGGCAACAGGGTCATCAGCAGATACAGCGGTACCGCCACCAGGGTACCAAAGGTACCTGGCGCCTTGGGGGCCAGGCCGCTGCCAAAGCCAAACGCCAGAAAATGAACCGGATTACGCCAAACTGCCAAACGCTGCATTGCTGTTCCCTGTCTCAGGCGCCGGGGCCCTGGGCAAAATGGTTGTAGCCGGCAGCCACGCTAGCCGTGGACACAGGCACGCCGTCATCCACCAGCTGCAGACCCTCAACGGCGGGCAGGATCTGGCCAACACAGCTGATCGGCACTTCATGGTGCTGCAGCTGCGCCGCTAGGGCATCCCAGCGCGCCGGGGGTACCGTGAAGCACAGCTCGAAGTCTTCACCGCCGCACAATGCCCAGTCCCGTGCCTGCTCGATATTGGTATAGGCACACAGAGCCTCAGACAGCGGCAACTGCCGCCGCTCTATGCGGGCACCAACGTCGCTGGCCTTGAGGATATGCCCCAGATCCGCCAGCAGGCCATCGGAGATGTCGATACAGCTGCTGGCGAATTCTGCCACCAGCAGGCCGGTGGAGAGCCGGGGCTCAGGTGCAAAGAAGCGCTGCAGCAGCGCTTCACTGAAGGCAGGCAACAGATCAGGCTGAGCCTCGGGCCGCAGCTGGATATCCAGGCCTGCACGACTGTCGCCCAGACTGCCACTCACACAGACAAAATCGCCCACGCGGGCACCACTGCGATGCAGACCGGCGCCGCTCGGCAACCA
>JBFGZM010000101.1:0-10186 GCA_041586815.1 Marinobacterium sp.
AAGGTGGTGGCGGTGGCGCCGGCGAGCAGAATCCAGAGGGCGTGTTTGGTGATGCGCCGCAGCAGGCGGGCCTGGCGCAGGGGCAGATTGTCTTCACGGGCACGTACATTGGCCCGGCCTTCGGTGAACTGCTCGATGCGGATAAAGAGCCAGGTCCAGATACTTTGAGGGCAGGCGAAGCCGCACCAGATGCGGCCCCAGGCCACGGCGAGGAAAAACAGCAGGCTGGCACCGACGATCATCAGGCCGGCCAGCAATGGCAGGTCATGCCAGGACAGAGCCTTGCCAAACAGAAGGATGCGATGCTGTTCGAACGAGAACAGCAGCCAGGGCTGGCCGTCGACCTGCACCCATACCAGGCCGAAGAACAGTGCGATCAGTGGCCAGGTACTGAGTCGGCGCCAGTTCTGGAAGCGGCCCTCGGTGAGGCGCACGTGAAACTTGCCGTCCCGGGCAAGGGGGGCTGTGCAGTCTTGTACAACGGGGATTTTTTCCATGGCAGCGGTCCGCAGGTTTCGAATGTGCTGCAGATTACCCTTGTGTCCTGAATAGGATCAGGTATAAAAAAATTAAAAATAGTAGGCACAGATCCGGGTGGCAGCGCCAACCGGCGCATTTTTAGCAGCCAGTCGTGTTATTGAGGAGAAAGGCGGGGTGATCCAGACGCAGTATCGCTATCAGGAGCTGGAAAGCTGGCTGCTGCAGGGCATTGCCGAGCAGCGCTGGCGCCTCGGCGAGCGGTTACCCTCGATCCGTGCGCTGTGCGAACAGCACAGACTGTCCAAGGCGACGGTGCAGCACGCGCTGCAGCGCCTCGAAGCCCAGGGATTGATCGAGGCCAGGCCCAAGGCCGGTTACTTTGTAGTCTTGCAGCCCCTTGCCGCCAGGGCGCCCCGCAGCCTGGCCCGGCTCGAGGCGCCGCGCCCGGCTACGGTGAGCGAGCTGTTTCTCGATATCATGCGCCGCAGTGCGGCCTTCGACCTGCTGCCGGAATTGCATGCGGGCGATGTACCGCCAGGCGTCGTCGCGCTGAACCGCGCCATCGGCCGCGCCTTGCGGCGTCAGAAGGGTGGTGATCATCAGTACTATGATGCACCGGCCGGTGATATGGCGCTGCGCGAGCAGCTGGCGTTACATTCCGCCAGGCGCGGCTGGCCGGTCACGCCGGAACAGCTTTGCGTTACTTCGGGTTGTCAGCACGCGCTCTTTCTGGCGCTCATGGCCTGCTGTCGCAAGGGGGATGTGGTGGCGGTGGAGTCGCCCGGGTTCTACGGCGTGCTGCAGTTGCTCGAACAGCTGGAACTGCAGGTCATCGAGGTGCCAACCTCCAGTGACAGCGGGCTCGATATCGATGCGCTGGAGGCCGCGCTCGAACGCTGGGATATCAAGGCCTGCGTGGTGTCGCCGGCCTTTGCCACGCCCAGCGGCGCGCTGATGCCGCTGCCGGCGCGCCAGCGACTGCTGGCGCTGGCCGAACAGTTTGACCTCGCGATTATCGAAGACGATATCTACGCCGATACGGCGTTTGTGCAGGTTCCCGACCCGCTCAAGGCGCTGGATACAACTGACCGCGTCATTCTGTGCAGCTCCTTTTCCAAATCCCTGTCCCGGGACCTGCGCCTGGGCTGGATCGCCGGTGGCCGCTGGCACGATCGCATCCTGCACCTGAAACTGGTAACGCAGCTGGCCAGCAGCCGTTATCTGCAGCAGGGGCTGGCGGATTTTATGCGCGACGGTAGCCTGGCCGCGCATCTGCGGCGTCAGCGTGGCGAGCTGCGCATGCAACGGGATCGACTGATTGCCGCTCTGCGTGCCTGGCCTTGCGATATCCGCGTCAGTGCACCCCAGGGCGGGCTGGCAGTCTGGCTTGAGTTGCCTCAGTCCGTCGACACCCTCAATGCCTATCCCGTGGTGCTCGGGCAGGGCGTGGTGATTACGCCGGGGCCGCTGTTTTCGGTATCGGGGCAGTTTCGCAACTGCCTGCGCATCAGTTTTGCGCACCCCTGGGATGCACGTCGCATTGAGGCGCTCAATCGCCTGGTCGTGTTGCTTCTCCCGTCGCAGTCATTGCGTGTCTGAATGTGAATCGCTCAGAGCATTAGCTGCGCAGGGAGCGCACCAGCTCAACGACGGCCGGGGCTCCACCCTGGTTAAAGGCATCCAGCAGGCCTGAGCCCACCACGGCGATATCGGCCTGGCTGTGCAGGGCCCGGACCTGGGCGGGGGTTCGGATGCCGAAGCCGACGGCGAGCGGTAGTGCAGTGTCGGCACGGATCAATGCCAGGTAGTCTTCCAGTGGCAGTTCCTTGCTGCTCGTCAGTTTTTGCGCGTTGTCGCTGCCCGTTACGCCGCGCCGGCTGACGCAGTAGAGCATGCCGCTGGCAGCCATGCAGATCCGCTGCATGCGCGGCGCTGGCGTTTCCGGGGTCAGCATCCAGATGGGCTCTATCCGGGCCTTGACGCAGCTGTGGCGGAACGGATCCGCCAGTTCCAGTGGCAGGTCGGGGATGATAAAGCCCGCGATACCCGCCGCTGCAGCATCCTGTGGCAGGCGCTCCAGGCCATAGCGGTACAGCGGATTCAGGTAACTCATCAGCAGCATGCGACTGGCCGGGAATTCCTGCGCGAGCCGGGCAATATCTTCCAGGCAGCGAGCGAGGGTGGGCCGCTGTGTGAGCGCCTGGTGGCAGGCGTGCAGGATCGAGGGCCCGTCGGCGGAAGGGTCCGTGAAGGGGAACTGCACTTCCAGCAGTTCGACCCCTTCGCTGAGCAGGTTGCGCATCAGCGCAAGGCTTGCATCGATACTGGGGTAGCCGTACACCACGTGGGTCATCAGCAGAATGGGCTTGTCTTCACGCTGCTGGCGGATAAATGTCTGAAGCGGGCTCATGCCTGTGACTCCCGTTCGAGATAGCGTTGCAGGAAGGGGCCGAACTCGGCATCTTTCACTGCACTGGCGACGTTGAAAATGTCCTTGTCGCCACGGCCTGAAATGTTGATGACAACCTTTTCGTCCGCCGACATGGCGGGGATGTCTCGCAGTGCGCCGGCCACGGCGTGGGAGGACTCAAGCGCCGGGATAATCCCCTCGCAGCGCAGCAGGGTCTGGAAGGCCTGCATGACCTCGTCATCGCTGGCGGCGGTCATGCGGATACGGCCGGTGTCGGTCAGGTGCGCCAGAATCGGCGATACACCAACATAGTCCAGCCCGGCGGCAATGGAGTGGGTGTCCATCAGCTGGCCCTGATCGTCCTGCAGGAACATCGTCGCGAAGCCCTGGGCGATGCCGGGGCTGCCGAGGTTATCCGATAGCCGTATCGAGTGATCGCCCGGTGCAGGCCCCCGGCCCCCGGCCTCAACGCCTACCAGTTCCACCGCGGCGTCATCGACAAAGGGCAGCATGATGCCCGCGGCGTTACTGCCACCCCCCACACAGGCGTAAATATAATCCGGCAGCGCGCCGAACTGCTGCAGACTCTGGGCGCGCACTTCACGGCCAATTACCGATTGAAACTCCGCCACCATCTCGGGATAGGGCGCACAGCCGCAGGCGGTGCCCAGCAGATAATGGCTGCCGGCGGGATCGGCGGACCAGTCACGCAGGGCCTCATCAAGGGCATCGCGCAGTGTCTGGCCACCGCTGGTGACGGGTACTACGGTGGCACCAAGCTGTTTCATCCAGAACACGTTGGGGTACTGGCGCTCGATATCCCTGGCACCCATGTAGATGGTGCATTCAAGCCCCAGGCGGGCGGCAATTAGCGCCGAGGCCACGCCGTGCTGGCCGGCACCGGTTTCGGCGATGATACGTTTTTTGCCCATGCGCTTGACCAGCAGGCCCTGGCCGATGACGTTGTTCATCTTGTGGGCGCCGCTGTGGTTGAGGTCCTCGCGCTTGAGAAATACCTGGGCACCGCCCAGCAGACGGGTGAGATTGGGGCAGGGCGTCAGCGGTGTCGGCCGGCCCGAGTACTGCTGCATTTCCCGGTCGACCTCGGCCAGAAAGCTGGCATCGACGGAGGCTTCGTTCCAGCTGGCGAGCAGGGCCTGCTGGCTGGCGTGGAGTATTTCCGGGATGTAGCTGCCGCCGAAGCGGCCGAAGAAACCGTTGTCGCTTTGCATGACACACCTTAATTTATTAACTATACCGTTTAGTTAAAATAATAGTAAAATCTGCTGCAGTCAACGACATTTTAAGGACCTGAACATGGCCCGGGGCCGACCATCAAAGAAGCAGCTGATTCTGGATACCGCGCAGCGCCTGTTTTGCGAGCGTGGCTACCAGGGGACAACCATTGATCTGGTGGTGCAGAGTGCGGGGGTATCCAAGCCCACGGTGTACAGCCATTTTCCCAGCAAGCAGGCGCTGTGGCAGGCCACGCTGGAGCAGGCGATAGCGGCATCGGAGCAGCTGCGGGCGGAGCTGGCTATTGACGCCTCTGGCTGGTGCGAGTTGCTTCTGCGCGGCTTCGCTCAGCTGGCGCAGCAGCCACAGATGCTGGCGATCTATCGCATCATGCTGGGGGAAGAGCACAAGATGGAGGCCGAGTCACGGGCGCTGTTTGCGGCCTTCGAGGACGGCTTGGAACGCTGGTGCGAGCGGGTACTGCGGGCGCAATCGGTGACCCTGGATGCGCAGCAGCGTTTTGTGCTGCGCGCGCTCTGCCGGGAGGGAATCTTGCAGCCGGCGCTGCGACAGCGGCCCGGTGCAGAGATCGAGGATCTGGCAGTACTGATTCGTCGTGCGGTGGGAGCGCTGCGCTGATCCGGTCCTAGCGTTCATCCCGATCCCGCTTTGGAAACAGCCAGAAGGCAAACAGCCTGGTCAGTGACGGCATCAGCACATAGGTCATCAGCAGGGTGACCGGGATGGTCATCAGCAGGGTGCGGAGCAGCAGCGGGATATGACTCAGCTCTTCGCCAAGCAGCCAGGTGACCAGGGTGATCAGTGGAAAAATTGCCAGCCAGGCCACCACCGCCATCTTGTATCTGGGGGGTGGTTTGACCGGGTTCTGGCCGGGCAGGGAAAACCAGGCCACGAGCCCGGACAGCACCTCGGTATTGTCCGGGGCATCGAGGCAGTCTTCGATAGCATCCAGGTACTGGGTGCGCTGCGGGGACTGTTGCCAGCGCTCAAGATCCTCGTGGCTGCGAAACTTGAACACGATGCGGTATTCGGGATCCGCGCTGCTGGCGGGGCGGAACAGGGTCGAGCCAAGAAAACCGGGGAAGTGCACAGCCTCCTGACTGATGGCGTTGTTCAGTTGCTCGAAGGCTTTTTCCCTGCCGGGCTTGATACGCCTTGATATCACCACCGTCACGGCATCGCCAGCGGCTTCGGTAGTGTTGATGTTTGTGTCCGGTGGTAGAGGTGTGTGCTGCATGCCGGCGGGTCCTTCGGGCGGGGCGGTGTTCCATGATACCTGAAGGTGTTGATTGTTAGAGATCTTTGAATTCCTTGTTGAAACGGTAGCGACTCGAGGTGACGTAGCGCTCCATCGACTGCAACCTGCGATCCACCGCCTGCATGCGTTCGTTCAGCTGGCGCAGGCGTGCACTGATCGGTGTGCCATAGTCGAAGCCGGGCTTGCGGGTGCTTTCCTGCACCACAGGACCCCGGCGCCGCTCCAGCAGAAAGAGGCCGGCCAGATACAGCACCACGGCCAGGCTGCCACTGAAGAGAAACAGGGTGATGAAAATAATGCGAGCGAGCCAGACCGGCTGGCCATAGCTCTCGGCCAGTCCTGCGCAGACGCCGCCGAGCCAGCCCTTGTCTGCACTGCGATAGAGGTTGCGATTGTAGCCATTGCGTTTGGTTGCGTGATTCATGGGGGCTCCTCGTCCGGGGTATTCTGTACCGGGCTCCAGGGTGGTTCAGTGGGGGCGTGGTCGGTCGTCATCCCGACGGGTACGCCAGCCGGCATGCTCGCTGTCCAGAATGGTTTCCAGTGTCTGGACTCGCTGTTCCAGGCGCTCGGCCAGGGCGAGGGTTTCTTCCAGGTGCTGGTGCTCATCGGGCGACAGGCTTTTGTTAAGGCGTGCGCGGGTCCAGTAATGCAGGATCAGCCACATGGGTACCACGACGGCGAGGAAAATCACCGTCGGGACGAAGAAAAATACCATTGTCGACATCAGTCACGGCTCTCCCGGGCGGATTTCATGCGGGCCTTGAGTGCGGCGAGGGCGTCTTCAACCTGCTCATTGCGCTCCAGATCCTCGAACTGTTCATTAAGGCTGGGGTTACGTCCCAGGTCCTGGGATTCAAGTTCGGCTTCCATGCTGTCCATGCGTCGTTCATAGGCTTCGAATTTGCGAAAGGCGTCTTCGAGCTTGTCGCGATTGCTGGCATTGCGGATGTCCATGCGCGAGCGGCTGGTTTGCTCGCGCACCTGCAGCGACTTCTGCTTGGCCTTGGCATCGTCGAGCTTTTGCTGCAGCTGGCCAATCTCCTCGTGCAGCACGCTGAGCTGCTCTTCGATGGCGGCCAGTTCTCGCTGTGCCTGCTGCAGGGTATTTTCGACCGCCTGCTGTTCGCCAAGTGCCGCACGGGCCAGGTCTTCCCGTCCCTTGGCGATGGCCAGGCGTGCCTTGCGTTCCCATTCGACGGCTTCATCGCCAAGGTGTTCCAGGCGACGCTGCAGCGATTTGCGATCGGCAATCACCCGAGCGGAGGTGGTGCGCACTTCCACCAGGGTGTCTTCCATTTCCTGAATCATCATGCGGATCATTTTGGCCGGGTCTTCGGCACGGTCAAGCAGGGCCGTGATGTTGGCGTTAATGATGTCACCAAAGCGTGAAAAAATGCCCATGATGCGTGGCTCCTGATTGTTGGTTTCAATCAAGTTGAAGCGAGAGCTGTGCCAGTGATATCTATCTATATGAAACTTAACGCTTTTAGGTGTTAGGGCCGCCCTGTTCGAGCCAGTATGACTTGCGATATTGGTTAATATTGCTAAATTTTGGCTAAATTAATCAATAAGTTGGTTTATATGGCCGAGTCCAGACCTGCGCTGATAGGAAGTTCCGAGCTGTTTCATCAGGTGCTGAGTCAGGCGTCCCGTCTGGCGCCGCTGAATCGCCCGGTGCTGGTGATCGGCGAGCGGGGCACCGGCAAGGAGCTGATCGCGGAGCGGCTGCATTACCTGTCTGGTCGCTGGCAGCAGCCCTATCTGCAGGTGAACTGCGCCGCCATGAGCGAGTCGTTGCTGGAGTCTGAGTTGTTTGGTCACGAGGCGGGCGCTTTCACCGGTGCGACCCGTGCCCGGGCCGGCCTGTTCGAGCGGGCGGAAGGGGGCACGCTGTTTCTCGACGAGCTGTCGACGGCCTCGGTGCGAGTGCAGGAAAAACTGCTGCGCATTATCGAATATGGCCGTTTCGAGCGTCTGGGTGGTAGCCGGCCACTGCAGGTGGATGTTCGGGTGGTGGCGGCCACCAATGAAGACCTGCCCCGGGCAGTTGCGGCGGGCCGCTTTCGTGCCGACCTGCTCGATCGCCTGGCGTTTGATGTGGTGAATATGCCGCCACTGCGCTTTCGCCGCGATGATATTCCTGAGCTTGCCGAGCATTTTGCCAGGCGCATGTGCCGGGAGCTGAACTACGACTGGTTTGCCGGCTTTGCAGCCGATGCGCAGGCGCAGCTGCTGCAGTACGACTGGCCCGGCAATGTGCGGGAACTGAAAAACGTGGTCGAGCGCAGCATTTACCGCAATGGCAACCCGACAGAGCCGGTTCGCGATATCGTACTTGACCCCTTCACCACCCCCTGGCGGTTGCTGCCGGATGCAGAGCCAGTAGTAACGGCGACTCGCGCTGCTGCGAAAGCATACGCGGATAGCGAGTCAGGCATCAGGCCCGAGAGTGGCGAGGACGCCGTCGACCTGCGCGCCCGGGTGGCCCGGTTTGAGCAGCGCCTGATTCGCGAAGCGCTGGTGGCGGCGCAGTTTAATCAGCGCCGTGCCGCGCAGGCGCTGGGGCTGACCTATCACCAGCTGCGGGCGGCGCTGCGCAAGTATCCGGATTTGCTGGCCGGGCGTGATTAGGCTGTGGAGGGTGCAGTCTTTATTTGTGATAGATTATTACAATCACATATCTATATTTAATTAATTTAACCTTTATTGTCGTCGTCGCTACCATGGCTCCTGTGTTCAGACATCTCGTCAAACCCAAGGAGTTTTACATGTCGCAGTCCCTGATCAATACCGAAATCAAGCCGTTCAACGCCTCTGCTTTTCACAACGGTGAATTCATCGAAGTGTCCGACGCCGATCTGAAAGGCAAGTGGTCCATCGTCTTCTTCTACCCGGCTGACTTCACCTTTGTCTGCCCGACGGAACTGGGTGACCTGGCGGATAAATATGACGAGCTGAAATCCCGCAATGTCGAGGTTTACTCGGTGTCCACCGATACACACTTCACCCACAAGGCCTGGCATGACACTTCAGAAACCATCGGCAAGATTCAGTACCCGATGATTGGCGACCCGACCGGCACCATCACCCGCAACTTTGGTGTGATGATCGAAGAAGCGGGCCTGGCAGAGCGTGGCACCTTCGTTATCGACCCCGAAGGCAAGATCCAGATCGTTGAGATCAGTGCCGGCGGTATCGGTCGTGACGCCAGCGAACTGCTGCGCAAGGTGAAGGCGGCCCAGTACGTGGCGGCCCACCCGGGTGAAGTCTGCCCGGCGAAATGGAAGGAAGGCGAAGCGACACTGGCGCCGTCCCTGGATCTGGTTGGCAAAATCTAAGTGAGCTGAATGTCCGGCCTGTGTCCTGAAAACAGGATACAGGCCGGCCCTGTCAACCTCTGTCTGGAAGGAGTTTCCCATGCTGGATGCGAATCTGAAGCAACAGTTAGCCGCCTATTTGCAAAACATAGTCAACCCGGTCGAGCTGAGTCTGGCGCTCGATGATAGCGCCAAGGCACAGGAGCTCCACGCTCTGGCGCGGGATATTGAAGCGCTGTCAGACAAGGTCAGCGTAACCGAGGCTACCAGCGACTCGGCCCGCAAGCCGAGCCTTGGAATCGCACCCGCTGCTGAGTCTGCGCGGGTCGAGTTTGCCGGTGTTCCGATGGGACACGAATTTACATCCCTTGTGCTGGCTCTGCTGCAGGCCGGAGGGCATCCATCCAAGGCCGATGCCGCACTGCAGGAACAGATCCGCAACCTGCCGGGCAAGTACCGTTTTGAAACCTACATTTCGCTGTCATGCCAGAACTGCCCGGATGTGGTTCAGGCACTGAACCTGATGGCGACACTCAATCCGAATATCAGCCATGTGATGATCGATGGCGCCCTGTTCCAGCAGGAAGTGAATGAACGCAGCGTGCTGGCAGTGCCCTCGGTGTATCTCAACGGCGAACTCTTTGGCCAGGGACGCATGACACTGGCCGAGATTGTAAACAAGGTCGATACCGGTGCCGCTGAACGTGATGCCAAGGCGCTGGCCGACAAGGTACCCTATGATCTGCTGGTGGTCGGTGCAGGTCCTGCCGGTGCAGCCGCGGCTATCTACGCAGCGCGCAAGGGCATTCGTACCGGGCTGGTGGCCGACCGCTTCGGCGGCCAGGTCATGGATACGGTGGGGATCGAGAACTTTATTTCGGTCAAGTCCACCGAAGGCCCCAGGCTGGTGGCGGGGCTGGAACAGCATGTGCTGGACTACGATGTCGATCTGATGAGCGGCCAGAAGGCCCGCCGCCTGAGCCGTGGCGAGCTGGTCGAAGTCGAGCTTGAGAGTGGCGCGGTACTGAAAAGCCGCTCAGTGGTGTTGGCCACCGGTGCTCGCTGGCGCGAGCTGAATGTACCGGGCGAGCAGGAATACCGCGGCAAGGGTGTGGCCTACTGCCCGCACTGTGATGGTCCGCTGTTCAAGGGTAAATCCGTTGCTGTAGTGGGTGGCGGCAACTCCGGCATCGAAGCCGCAATCGATCTGGCGGGTATCGTGGCCGAGGTTACGGTGCTGGAATTTGGCGCCGAACTGCGGGCCGATGCAGTACTGCAGCGCAAGGCGCGCTCCCTGGGCAATATCCGCATTATTACCCAGGCGCAGACCACCGAGGTGCTCGGCGATGGCCAGCGGGTGACGGGCCTGCGCTACACCGAGCGTGCCAGTGGTGAAAGTCGGGATCTGGCATTGGCGGGTATCTTCGTGCAGATCGGTCTGATGCCCAATACCGAATGGCT
>JBFGZM010000102.1:0-10170 GCA_041586815.1 Marinobacterium sp.
AACAGAACACCAGCGAAGAGCCCCCACCATATTCGCAAAACGCCAGACGCAAAAAAGGGCCCCCTTGCGGGGGCCCTTCTATGTAACATCCAGTCACGCCAGGCGGATTAGAAGTTTACGTAGTAGCTCAGAGTAACAGTGTCTTCGCTGCTGGAAGCAGCATCTTCGTCATACACAACGTAGGAAGCTTTCACGCCGGCCTTTTTGCCCAGCGCGTATTCTGCCTGCACACCGTATTCATCAGCATCAGAGCCAGACTCAAGGTCGTACTGAGCAAAAACGCCCTTCAGCTTGGCGTTGCCAATTGCGTAGGTCGCAGCAACGGCATACAGCTCGTCTTCATCAGTACCGTCATCAGCCTGCTCATAGGTCAGACCCAGGGACAGATCACCGATGCTGTAGCCAGCACCAACGCTCAGCAGATCTTCATCAGACGCACCAGAATCAACACCTACGCCATCGAAGTAGTTACCGCTGATTTCAGTGTAACCAACAGACAGGTCCAGATCCATGATGGAGTAGTTGAAACCAACAACATAGCCGTCAACGTCTTCTTCAACGTCGTCTTCAGCACCGTCTGCGATCAGCTGAACATAGGCTTCAAAACCAGCCATATTCGGTGTCACGTAAGAAATGGCGTTGCCGATACGGTCAGAATCGAAGTAGGAGCCATAGCTCATGACGATATCGGTATAGCCTTCAGCAGCATCAGCCAGGTTGTTCTGGCGACCTACAATCACGGAACCAAAGCCGCCAGTCAGGCCGACGTTGGCTTTACGCATACGCACGTCGTTGTTGACATAGGCGCTAGTCGCGTCTTCATCATCGCTGTCCGCGTCGGTGTCAGCATGCAGACGGAATTCGATCTGGTAAGTGGCTTTTACGCCGTCCAGGTTTTCCAGCTCGGTAGAGCCCTTGACACCGATTTCAGCCTTGTCAACGAACAGGCTGGCATCGTGATCTTCAACAAACTTCAGGCGGGTTTCAACGCCACCGTACAGAGTAGCGTCAGCCTGAGCGACGATCGGAGCAGTCATTGCACCGGCGACAGCCAGAGCGATCAGTGACTTTTTCATCAACATTCCCCTTCAATGATTCAACGTACTAGTTTTGTGCTCTAGTTTTTTCTTAGTGCACCTAAGTGCTTCTAGGAAAGTACTATAAATCCTAAATATTTCAAACCAGTGAAAGTACTTTTTTACTTTCTTTCCTTTCAGCCTGGCCACTTTTTTATAGCTGCGCGCACATTGCAGCCAAAGGTTCAGTGTTCCGGTACATCTTTTCGGCCTTGCCGTACGTTCCCGATTTGCGCGCCTGCGTTGCAAATAAACACGCCGGAAAACGCCCGATGACAACCCCTGCGCAATAGCCAAACCGCAGGCATTACAGCATACCCGCCAGCGGCGCGCAAGCCCACTCAATGCACCGGCGCGGTGCCGACAACCGGCCTGGGATCTGGCGCCACGAACAAATATAAATCCAGCGCAAGGGCCGCCAACCACTTAATGAAGCATGAATCCCGGAGCCAGAACCCAACGCAAAGAAACACCCGGGTGAACTGCCCAACGACAACACTTGTCTCTGTGCCGAATACCCAACCCGACAAGAAAGGTGCAGAGTATCGGCATCTATATACCCCTGCTCATTTAACTGACCGGAAAACTCAACACTGCAGCTGGCGCCACTGCTGCTGCAACCGCTTGTCCGATACCGCCACCTGGGTGCCGAGCCCCTGGGCAAACAGGGATACCCGGTATTCCTCCAGCATCCAGCGAAACTCTTCCAGCGCTGAATCAAATACGCCCTGCGCCTGGTTTTTATCACGCAGGTTTTTATAACGCTGCCAATATTGTTGCAACTGGTCAGATAACAACCGCTCCCGGTTAAGATCACGCTGATATTTTTCCAGCCGTTTAAGTATCGCCTGAAGATATCGCGGATAATGCTGCAACTGCGTCCAGGATGTAGTCAGCAGATATTCAGCTCTCATGAGTTCCGACAACTGCGTTTTTATATCATTAAGCACTGTTACCGCCTGCAACGGAATGTTTCCGCCCAGCTGTTTGCGTACCTGGTGATAATCACGGTGACAGTCACGCACAAATTTGGCGAGCTGCACCACCTTTTCCCACAGCTGCGCCCGCGCCTGCTCCAGACGGGCTCTATAGTCCGCCTCTGAACGCGGCAGCGATACCTCCAGCTGCATCAATTGCATCAACGCCTGCATCACAATGCTGTCTGCCAGACGCGTCTTGTCAAACTGGGCACCGCCGTACAGCAGCGCCTCGTTAAGGTGGGGCATCTCACGCCTGGCGTATCGCACCGGGGCCGCCAGCTCCAGCATGGCCAGACGCGCCACCCCCACGCGGGATTCAGCCCGGGCCTGGTCGGGTGACGCACAGACATGCAACTCCACACTGCTGCCACAGTCACGCAACCCGGGATAGGCGGCCAGCCGGAGCCCCCCGGCCTGGCGCAACTCCACAGACTCCGGCAGATCGCCAAAGTCCCAGCTCAGCAAGCCGCTGCGGCCCCAGCTATCCCCCGGCCCCTCGCGCAATGCCGCCTCGGCCTGCTTGCCAAACTGGCTCGACAGCGCTTCCAGGTCCCGCCCGGCCCCCAGCTGCTGGCCCTTGGCGTCCAGCAGGCGGATGTTCATGCGGTAGTGCCTGTCCAGCTCGACTGCCCGCAGCTCGGCAGGCTCCACCCGCGTGCCGGTTTTGCGACGCAGGAACAGACTCAGCGCCTCGTACAGATCACCGTCCGCAAACACCGCCTGCTCGGTGAAGGCCCGCACATGGTCCGGAATGGGCACAAAGTGCTTGCGCAGCTGCTTGGGCAAGCCTTTAAGGATGGCGATACACTTGTCTTCCAGCATGCCCGGAACAAGCCAGTCCGGGCGGCGTGGCGTCACCGAATTCAAGAGTGCCAGCGGGAGGTCCAGGGTCACACCATCGCTGGCGGTTCCGGGCTCGAACTGATAGTTCAGCGGCAAATCGACACCATCCAGCCGCAGCCGCGGCGGATAATCCCGCGCCGTGACATGGGCGGCCGAGCGCTGCAGCACGTCCGCTTCGGTAAAGAACAGCACCTGGGGGTTCTGCTTCTCAGCCCCCTTGCGCCAATGCTCAAAGCCCGCGCCGTTGACGATCTCCGCACCGCCGTGCTCTGCCAGACGCCCGGCATAAAACTCGTACAGGCTGTCTTCATCCACCAGCAGGTCACGACGGCGACTTTTCGCCTCCAGCGCTTCCACACCCTCCAGCAGCTGGCGGTTATGACTGAAGTATTTCGCCCGGGTCTGGTACTCCCCCTCCACCAGCGCGCTACGAATGAAAATTTCGTGGCACGTCCCGGGATCAATAGTGCCGTAATGCACCTTGCGCCGCGGCACGATGATCAGCCCAAACAGGGTGACCTGCTCACTGGCAACCACTTGGGCGCGCTTTTTCTCCCAGTGCGGTTCCAGATAGCTGCGCTTCACCAGATGACCGGCCAGCGGCTCTACCCACTCGGGCTTGATCGCTGCATTCATGCGGGCAAACAGGCGCGAGGTTTCGACCATTTCGGCCGACATGACCCATTTCGGGGCTTTCTTGAACAGGGTGGACGCCGGGAACAGGTGAAAGCGACGGTTGCGCGCCCCCAGGTATTCCCGATTTTCCTGCCGCATGCCGATCTGGCTCAGCAGGCCAGCCAGCAGGGACTTGTGCAACGGCTCGTACTCCGCCGGCGCTGTATTTTCCTGCAGCTTCAGCTGCCGACTGGTGAGATGCAGCTGACGATGCACATCGCGCCATTCGCGCATCCGCAAAAATGACAGAAAATGCTTCTGGCAGTACTTGCGCAGCTGATTCTGACTCAACTCCTGGCGCTGCTCTTCATACCGATTCCAGAGGTTGAGCATGGTCAGGAAGTCCGATTCGTCATCGGCATACTCCCGATGCTTCTCGTCGGCGGCCTGCTGCTTGTCCAGCGGGCGCTCGCGCGGATCCTGACTGCTCAGCGCACTGGCCACCACCAGCACCTCGCGCAGGGCATTCTGCCTGGCGCCTTCCAGCACCATGCGCCCGATGCGCGGGTCCACCGGCAACTGCGCCAGCTGACGCCCGAGTGCCGTCATGCCCCTGGCAGTATCGACCGCCCCGAGCTCTTCGAGCAGTTTGAAGCCGTCATTGACAAAGCGGCTGTCCGGCGGATCGATAAAAGGAAAGTCGGCAATATCGCCCAGACGCAGGCTGAGCATCTGCAGGATCACCGCCGCCAGATTGGTGCGGCGAATCTCCGCATCGGTAAAGCGCGGTCGCGCCTCGAAGTCCTCTTCGGAGTACAGCCGAATACAGACACCTTCCGAGATGCGTCCGCAGCGACCCATGCGCTGATTGGCACTGGCCTGGGATACCGCCTCGATCGGCAGGCGCTGTACCTTGGCGCGGTAACTGTAACGGGAAATACGCGCCTGTCCGGGGTCGATCACATAGCCGATACCGGGCACCGTGACCGAGGTTTCCGCCACATTGGTGGCCAGTACAATCCGCCTGCCGGCGCCACGATCCGCCTGGAACACCCGGTTCTGCTCCGCCACGCTCAGGCGTGCATAGAGCGGCATGACCTCGGTATCGCGCAGCTGTGCCCGGCGCAGCACCTCGGCGGTTTCACGAATTTCCCGCTCGCCGCTGAGAAAAATCAGGATATCCCGCGCGCTGTTACTGCGCCGGCTGCGAGCCAGACTGGTGATCTCTTCCACGGCTTCCAGAATCGCCTGCTGCTGATCCACATCGGGCTGGTCTTCACCGCGGTCGTTCAGGGGCCGGTAGAGCACCTCCACCGGGTAGGTGCGCCCGGAGACTTCGATAATGGGGGCATCGTCGAAATGACGCGAGAAACGCTCCAGGTCGATCGTCGCCGAGGTGATAATGACTTTCAGGTCGGGGCGCTGGGGCAGAATCCGCTTCAGGTAACCCAGCAGGAAGTCGATATTGAGACTGCGCTCGTGGGCCTCATCGATGATGATAACGTCATAGCGCTGCAGCAGCCGATCATGCTGTGTTTCCGCCAGCAGGATACCGTCGGTCATCAGCTTGATCAGGGTGTGGTCGGACACCTGCTCGGTGAAGCGTACCTGATAGCCCACCTGATCACCCAGGCTGCAGTTCAGCTCATCGGCAATTCGGGTTGCCACCGTACGCGCCGCCAGCCGCCTGGGCTGAGTATGGCCGATCAGCCCCCGCACACCCAGACCAAGCTCCAGACAGATTTTTGGCAACTGAGTGGTTTTGCCCGAACCGGTTTCGCCGGCGACCACCACGACCTGATGCTTTGCAATCGCCTTGCCGATTTCTTCCCGTCGTGCCGACACCGGCAAATCCGGATAGTTGACGGTACCGACCCGCGCGACCCGGGCCGCTACCTGGGCCGCCGAACGCTCTAGCGCCGGCACCAGCCGGGCGGCCAAACGGTCAGCCGGCAGCCCCTTGTCGAGGCGCTGTTCCAGCTGCTGAAACTGTCGAAGGAGATCAGGACGATCCTTGCACTGGCACAGCGCAAGCTGCTGACGGAGGTGTTCAATGTCGATAGTCACGAATGGGCTGCAGTCGTTCAGGCTGAAAGAGGGGACATATTATAAAGGAGACACTGCCCGGATACACGGCCCCTGCCAGGCCTCAGCCCGGGCACGGGAAAAGCGCCCTGGTCGACAGTTTAAGGGCGCGCCCCCCGCTGCTCAGGGGCGGTCGCGCCTGTCTGTACCCCGGAATCCAGATCTGCCCCTCGCTGCGCCACGACCAGACCGTCCCGGAAAACACACAGTTCGCCGGTTTGCAGCGCCTGCCAGGCCTCGTTATCGGTCAGCGGATCCGTGGCGATCACGGTAACCACGTCCAGCGGCGTGGTTTCATCGCAAAAGTCGACTGTCAGCTCGTAGTCCTTGAGCCGCGCAGGGCCAAACGGAGCCCGACGCGTGATCCAGGACAGCTTGGTTGTACAATAACAAAACAGGTAACGGGACTCGGTAAGCAGCATGTTGAACACACCAAAGGCACGCAGCCGATCGCAGAGCCCGGCAATAAAATCGCTCAACTCGGCAATATCCTCGGGCTCTTCGGGATAACGCTGGCGAATCTGCCCCAGCAGCCAGCAAAAGGCATACTCGCTGTCGGTGGTTCCGATGGGGCGATAAAACTCCAGTTCCAGCTCGTACAGCTGCGCGTCCAGCTGCCCGTTATGGGCATAGGACCAGCTGCGCCCCCAGAGCTCGCGGGAAAATGGATGGGTGTTCTCCAGACAGATCTGCCCCACATTGGCCTGGCGGATATGACTGATAACAATATGGCTCTTGATGGGATGGCTGCGTACCAGGCGTGCGATCGCCGACTCCACGCTCGGGGCCGGGTCATGAAAAAAGCGCACACCCCGTCCTTCATAGAAGGCAATGCCCCAGCCATCACGGTGCGGCCCGGTAGCGCCGCCACGCTGCATCAGCCCGGAGAAACTGAAACAGATATCCGTGGGTACATTGGCACTCATGCCCAAGAGTTCACACATCAGTAAAGCTCCGTCTGCTTTCGCTGTTCGCCCGCGACGCCCGGCCGCCCCTGCAGGATGATGGAAACCGCGGCACCTGTCGCCTTAGTTGTCGCTCTATTTGTCACGCCCCGCCCCCAGCACGATACGGTCCGGCAGGCTGTCGATGGCCTCGACACCAAACTCATGGTTTTTTTCCGGCAAATCCTGCAGCGCCAGCACCTGCTGAATCTGCTCGCTGCGCTCGCCCTGGAAACAGCCCCTGGGGTCCACCGACATCTGACGACTCAGCACCCTGGCCCTCACCTTGCCACCCGCTTCCACAAAGAGCACATCACAGATCACCTCACCCTCGAGGCGGCCGCTCACATGCACCTGCTTGGCCTTTACGAATCCCTTGACCTCGCCGTTCTTGCCGATGGATATATCATCATTGGCGTCGATTTTGCCTTCGATTACACCATCGACATGCACCTTGCCCTGAACCGTCATGTCTCCGGTGAATCGGTTTCCTTCAGCGATGATGGTAACTGCACCGCGGCCTGATTTAACGGATACATTTCTTTTAAAGATGCCCATTTTACGCTCGTTACGTCAGTAAAGATGGTGTCAAAATTCGCGATATTCCACTTCAGAAAAGGTGCCGGATCAATCGCCGTGTACAGGCGCCTTACCTCGTAGTGCAAATGCGGCCCGGTGGAGCGACCACTGTTGCCGCTCTGTGCAATCAGCTGCCCCTTCGCCACCAGATCTCCCGCTTCTACATGCAGTTTATCCAGATGTGCGAAGTATGTCTTGAAACCAAAGCTGTGCTGCATGATGACCAGCTTGCCAAACCCGCTCTGGCGGCCACTGAATTCCACCACGCCGTCCGCCGTTGCGAAGACATCGGTTCCGCGGGACGCGGCAAAGTCGACACCATTATGCATGCTTTTCTTGCGCGTCACGGGATGGGTACGCATGCCAAAGCGATCCGTCATGCGCGTTCCCTGGATAGGCATGCCGTTGGGGATATTGTGCAACAGAAACAGCCTTTGTGCGGCCGTTGCCTTCAGGATTTCAGCCTGCTGTGGCGTATAGGAGTCACTGGCCGGCAGTCCCAGCATCGACTCAAGCCCGCCGAGGCTTTCGTCCAGCGAGGCATTGATTTCACCGATGCGATAGTTCTCCCGTTGCAGCACCTCCAGCGTGCTGCTGAGCTGGTTCAGCTCCGACACATAGAGCTGCTGGGTGCCAAGTACGGTTTCGTACTGGTCGGCCAGCAACTGATGGTCCTCTTCCAGTATGGACAAATCATCCGTGGTTTTCACCAGCAACGCATTTGACACAAAGAAACTCAGCACCGCCATAAGCAGGAATGCCGGCACCAGAACCCGAGCGACCTGGTTCAGCGTGTACTGGCGCGACCCCTTTACCGTCGTTAGAGTGACGATCAGTTTATTTTTCACAGCACGCCCCCAGACGAACCAGCAGCAAGGAGGTTAAAGACAACGGCCGACACTCTAAAGTTCAGCCACACGGCCGCAGGTCAACAGCCGAACTCGCAAAAGCGGCCGGCAAAACCTCACAGCAACCAGCGCGCCGCAAATGGCCTGGCAGGCGCCGCGCGGTATCATACCGCAGGACGCACAGAGCGCGACAACCCCGGGTGGATTGCCGCGCTCTGTTTTCAGACAACGGAGGTTCAAGCCACGCTGCTGGCCACACCGGTCAGGCGATAGCAGGGCGTGTACTCCTGGTAGTTCAGTTTCATTCGACGCTGCTGTACAAACGAGTTGAGCAGCTGATCCAGAGGGTCCATCAGCTCAGATTCGCCGCAGAGTTCGAAAGGCCCAAACTCCTCGATAGCCTGCACGCCGGGTTCCTTGACATTGCCGGCCACAATTCCGGAGAGCGCACGCCGCAGGTTCGACGCCAGCTCGCAGGGCGACTGATCCTGGAACAGTTTCAGCGTTGCCATGTTTTCGTGGGTGGGCTCAAACGGCTGCTGAAAAATCAGCGGAATGCTCAGCTGCCAGTTGAAGTGGAAGGACTCGCTGGTTGCCTTGCGATAGGCCGTAACAGCACTGAGCCCCTGCTGCATGCGCAGCGCAACCTTGACTGGATCCCCGACAATGATCTCATAGCGCTGTGCCGCCGCATCCCCCAGGGTGTTGCGCAGGAAGCGATCAATGGTTTCGAAGTAGACTTCGCTGCCCTCGGGTCCGGTAAAGATCAGCGGGAACGGCAGTTCACTGTTTTTCTCGTGCAGCAGGACACCGAGGATATAGAGAATCTCCTCGGCCGTACCGGCGCCGCCCGGAAAGACCACAATCCCGTGCCCCAAACGTACAAATGCCTCCAGCCGTTTCTCGATATCCGGCATGATCAGCAGCTCGTTGACGATCGGGTTAGGCGATTCTGCAGCGATGATGCCGGGCTCGGAAATGCCCACATAACGCGCATCCCGGATGCGCTGCTTGGCATGGGCAATGGCCGCTCCCTTCATCGGCCCCTTCATGGCCCCGGGGCCGCAACCAGTACAGATGTTCAGCCGCCTCAGACCGAGCTCATATCCTACCTTCTTGGTGTATTCGTACTCTTCATGACCAATGGAATGCCCACCCCAGCACACCACGAGGTTGGGTTTCACATGGGGGCGGAATACATCGGCATGGCGCAGAATCTGGAAGACCGAGTGGGTTGTGGTACCGCCCTCATCCAGACCATGGCAGTAGTCATCCAGCTCCTCCCCGATATACAGCAGGTCGCGGAGCACCGAAAACAGGTGTTCGCGGATACCCTGGATGATTTCACCATCCACGAAGGCGCTGGCCGGGGCATTAATCAGGTCCAGTTGCAGGCCTCGGTGTTTTTGACTGATTCGGATATCAAACTTCTTGTAACGTTCGAGCACCATCTTGGTGCTGTCCAGCTCACTGCCGCAGTTCAGCACCGCAAGGCAACATTGCCGGAACAATCGGTACAAACCGCCCTGGCTTGCGTCCTGCAGCCGGGCAACTTCAACGGGGGAAAGTGTCGCCAGGCTCTCGCTGGGCGTCACACTGGCAGTCACGAAATCTTCGGTGATCATAAATATCACCTCCCTTGAGCATCGGATTCCTGAAACGCCGAGTCCAGCCATGCGGTACACATACCCGACTCAACCGGCAAAACCCTGCGCCGGCGCTGTCTGACGAACGCCGATACACTGTCACAGGTCGTCATGGGACAAGGCCCACGCCGCAGAGGTTCACCCTGTTCAATATAGGGAATTTCCATCAATCCCACCATAACCCTTTTAAAAACAATGCGCTCCAGATCATTTTTTAACCAGCCCGTCGCGCATTGCGCGGCAATTCACGTTTTTATTGCACCGATTAAGGTGCCGCCTCAAGAAAACAGCCGCCACCGGCCGACACCATTGCCGCTGTCTGCCGATCCGTGACAGGGCAGGTATCAGAAAACTTGCCCGCTGGAGTCAATTTCCTTGTCATCGGGGATTGTTAAGCGTTATGCAGGAACGCTATTGTGTAGGTGCGGCTGCTGTATTGTGCTTATGGATCCGCAGGATACAGCCGCATGCTCATCCAGCAAGCAGCTGAAGGAAAAGCCGATGACCGCATCGAAACTCTATATTCTCGATACCAACGTGTTGCTGCATGATCC
>JBFGZM010000103.1:0-10132 GCA_041586815.1 Marinobacterium sp.
CGCCCGTTCGCAGGCAGCAACCCGCTGATGAAAAAAGTCACTGACCTCGGCAATGATATCGTCATAGTGCGGCGCCAGCTGCATGTCCGCGGGCGTATTGCCCTGCATGTGCATCAGGCAGACGGGGAGCCCGGTGGCCGCAGCGGCCTCCAGCGCCCCTTCGCGTCCAAGCGCCCGCACATCATTCAGCAAACCCGCACCCAGGCGCGCCGACTCGACAAACACCTCGGGCGTACTGGAATCAATCGAAACAATCACATCCAGCTCACGCAGAATCCGCTCCAGCGCAGGCAGCACACGATCCAGCTCTTGCTGCACGCTGACAGCGGCCGCACCCGGACGGGTCGACTCGCCGCCCAGATCAAGGATAGTGGCACCTTCTGCAACCATCGCAGCGGCACGCTGCAACACCAACTCGCCTGCCGGCTGTCCAGCCCGATAAAGGGTATTGCCATCCGAAAAGGAATCCGGGGTTACGTTCAGGATCCCCATGACCTGCACGCGCTCAAGACTGAGCTCACGTGTGCCGCATTGCAACCTGCTGTTCATCTATACGTCTTCTCCAAAACAAAAAGGCCAACCCGTCGGGCCAGCCTTTTTTGATACTCTTCAGCGTCTTTTACATCAGTGCAGCTTGCGATCCGTTGACTCCGGCATGTCGGAATCATCCGTCCGCGTTGCCTCGTCCGCAGCAGGCTCCGCACCCTGCTGCCCGTCATCGCTGTCGCCTGCCTGCGCTTCGGCGCGTGGCTCAACGTCAGCTTTCACATCACTGCCGTCGGTTTCCGGAGCTGCACCCTCAGTGTCAACCCAGCCATCCGGCGCCGACACGGGCTGGCGCGCCATCAGTTCATCGAGCTGCTTCGAGTCGATAGTCTCATACTTGATCAGTGCGTGCGCCATCGCCTCGAGGATATCGCGATTGTCCTCCAGCATCTGGCGCGCCTTGGCATAACAATCATCGATAATCGTACGCACAACCGAGTCAATCTGGCGCTGCGTTTCTTCCGATGTCTGCTTGGCCGGTGCACCGTAGCCACGGCTGAACGGATCACCTTCTTCATCGTCATAAAGCAACGGCCCCAGCTCTTCACTCAGGCCCCACTTGGTAACCATGTTGCGTGCCAGACTGGTTGCACGCTGTATGTCATTGGAGGCACCTGTGGTCACGCCTTCCTTGCCAAGTGTCATTTCTTCCGCAATACGGCCGCCATAGAGCGAGCAGATATTGGAAATGAGCGTACGGCGACTGTGGCTGTAACGGTCTTCCTCGGGCAGGAACATGGTCACACCCAGGGCGCGGCCGCGGGGAATAATGGATACCTTGTATACCGGATCATGCTCGGGCATCAGTCGACCGACAATGGCGTGTCCTGCCTCATGGTACGCCGTGTTCAGGCGTTCCTTGTAAGACATGACCATGGATTTGCGCTCGGCGCCCATCATGATCTTGTCCTTGGCCTTTTCAAACTGCAGCATGCCAACAGTACGACGACTGTCACGGGCTGCAAAGAGCGCCGCCTCGTTCACCAGGTTGGCCAGGTCCGCACCGGAAAAGCCGGGCGTACCGCGGGCAATCAGTTCTGGCTTGACGTCATCAGCCAGGGGCACCTTGCGCATGTGAACCTTGAGGATCTGTTCGCGACCCCGGATATCCGGCAAGCCAACGTGAACCTGACGGTCAAAACGACCAGGACGCAGCAGCGCGGGGTCGAGCACATCGGGCCTGTTGGTTGCGGCGATCACAATGACACCCTCGGTGCCTTCAAAACCATCCATTTCAACCAGCAGCTGGTTCAGCGTCTGCTCGCGTTCATCGTTGCCGCCGCCCATGCCAACGCCACGGTGGCGGCCGACGGCATCGATTTCGTCAATAAAGATAATGCAGGGGGCGTTCTTCTTCGCCTGCTCGAACATGTCGCGGACACGGGATGCACCCACGCCGACGAACATTTCAACAAAGTCGGAACCCGAAATACTGAAGAAGGGAACCTTCGCTTCGCCGGCAATCGCCTTGGCCAGCAGTGTCTTACCGGTACCCGGGCTACCGGACATCAGCACGCCGCGGGGGATATGCCCCCCCAGGCGCTGGAAGCGGCCCGGATCACGCAGGTAATCGACCAGCTCCTTGACGTCTTCCTTGGCCTCTTCCACGCCGGCCACATCATCGAAAGTCGTCTTGATCTGGTCCTCGCTCATCATGCGCGCCTTGGACTTGCCAAAAGACATCGGTCCCTTGCCGCCGCCACCGCCCTGCATCTGGCGCATGAAGAACATGAACACGGCAATAATCACCAGTATCGGGAATGACGCAACCAGTAACTGGGTCCAGATGCTCTGCTGTTCAGGCTGCTTGCCTTCGATGATGACCTTGTGCAACAGCAGGTCATCAACCAGCTTGGGGTCTTGAAGCGCAGGACGAATGGTTTCGAAGCGCTCACCGTTCTGCCGCTGCCCCACGATGGTATACCCATCTATTACAACCTTGGCCACGCGATCAGCCTGGACTTCCGCCACGAAGTCGGAATATGTAAGTCTGCGGGAATCTCCCTCGGCATTGAAGTTATTGAAAACGGTCAGCAGGACCGCCGCAATAACCAGCCAGAGGACCAGATTCTTTGCCATATCGTTCAAAGGACTACCCTCAATTGACGCTCACGCACGAAAATTCGCGCTTCAAAAGTACACCAGTATAACTGGCCTGACTACTTCACTCACCACCCTGTACCATGACAGTCAGGCCGGTGGTGTACTGCGGGCTGTTCAGCCCCTGAAGCCTGTTCCGAGCAGGTAGACCTCGCGGGAGCGTGCGCGCGATGCATCCGGCTTGCGAGTCACAACCTTGGTAAAGCTTTGCCGCACATCCGCAAGATAGGCATCAAACCCCTCTCCCTGAAACACCTTGACCAGAAAGGATCCGCCCGGCTTGAGTACCTGACGCACCATATCCAGTGCCAGTTCGACCAGGTACATCGCCGCCGGCTGGTCAATTCCAGACATACCACTCATATTGGGGGCCATATCGGAAATTACAAGGTCTGCCGGCGCATCACCGAGCGCAGCCAGAATCTGCGCCAGCACCGCCTCATCGGTGAAGTCGCCCTGGACAAACTCGACGCCGGCCAGGGAGTCCATCGGCAGAATATCCGATGCCACGACCCGCCCGTGAACGCCCACCAGTTCGCTTGCCACCTGGGACCAGCCACCGGGAGCCGCCCCCAGATCCACCACCGTCATGCCCGGACGCAGCAACCGGTCCTTGTCGTTCAATTCCTTCAGTTTGTAGCTCGCGCGGGAGCGCAGACCGTCGGATTTCGATTGTTTGACGTAGCGGTCATCAAAATGTTCCTTCAACCACTGACCACTGCTTTTAGATCTCGCCACTTGTATTTCCAGACCGATCAATGGTTGCAACGCTACTCAGCGATAGGCAACTCAGGTAAAATGACTGATTGTTTTCATCGCGGCCCGTTGTAACACGCAAGCCGGACCCACACAATCACGAGGCAACGTATTCTAGTATGAGCCTGACGCCCGAGCAAAAGAAGCAGCTGCGCACCATCGGCCACAAACTGAACCCGATCGTGACCGTTGCCGGTAAGGGACTGACCGAAAACCTGCAGCTTGAAGTCGACCGTGCCCTGGACGACCATGAACTGATCAAGGTGAAGTTTGCGGTTGGCGAGCGCGAAATCAAGAAGCAGCTTATCCAGGAGCTCTGCAGCATCGTGGAATGCACCCTGGTGCAGGAAATTGGCAACATCGCCCTGATTTACCGCAAGGCGCTGGAACCCAATCCCAAGCTGTCCAACCTCCTGCGCTAACCAAACCCTAGCGCCACATAAAAAAACCGCCAGCAGGCGGTTTTTTTATGTCACGGCACACTCAGATGTGCTTCACCTCGATGATTTCGTACTCGGTCTCACCACCGGGGGTCGCCACACAGGCGATGTCGCCTTCTTCCTTGCCAATCAGTGCGCGTGCAATCGGCGAGTTCACCGAAATCTTGCTCAGCTTGATATCGGCCTCGTCGTCACCGACGACCTGATAACTCACCTCGTCACCGGTATCGATGTTGGCGATCAGCACCGTGGCGCCAAAGAAGACCTTGCCGCTGTGCGGAATCGTGGTGACATCAATGACCTGACATTGTGACAGCTTGGATTCCAGCTCCTGAATCCGGCCTTCAATGAAGCCCTGCTGTTCACGTGCCGCATGATATTCGGCATTTTCCTTCAGGTCGCCATGCTCACGCGCCGTGGCGATGTCCGCGATGACACGCGGACGATCCTTGGTTTTCAGGCGATCCAGCTCTGCGCGCAAAGCTTTCTCGCCACCTACAGTCATCGGGACACGTTTCATTTCGCAATACCTGCATGCAAGTCCTGGAGGCTGCGTACAACCTTCTCTTCACCGTACTCCAGTGCCATGGCCATCGCTTCAGCGCCGGCCAGAGTCGTAGTGTAGGGCACCTTGTGCTGCAGCGCGCTGCGACGAATTTCAGACGAGTCTGCAATCGCCTTGCGGCCTTCCGTTGTATTGATCACGTAAACGATTTCTTCGTTCTTGATCATGTCCACGATGTTCGGCCGGCCTTCCATAACCTTGTTCACCGCCGTTGCCGGCACATCGTGCTCGGCCAGAAGCTTCACGGTACCGCCGGTACCAACCAGCGAGAACCCAAGATCAACCAGCGACTTGGCAACCTTGACCGCGCCCGCCTTGTCGACATCACGCACGGAGATGAAGGCCTTGCCTTTCTTCGGCATTTTTTCGCCGGCACCGATCTGAGCTTTCATGAAGGCTTCACCGAAGGTTTCGCCCACACCCATGACCTCGCCAGTCGACTTCATTTCCGGGCCCAGGATCGGATCCACGCTCGGGAACTTGTTGAACGGGAAGACCGCTTCCTTGACGTAGAAGTTGCTCGGCACGATTTCCTCGGTGAAGCCCAGCTCCTCGAGGGACTTGCCGGCCATCACCAGGGCTGCAATCTTGGCCAGGGAGACGCCGATGCACTTGGAGACGAAAGGCACGGTACGGGATGCTCGCGGATTGACCTCGATAACGTAGATTTCACCGTCCTGGTAGGCCAGCTGTACGTTCATCAGGCCGACAACACCGAGTTCCAGAGCCATCTTCTTGACCTGCTCGCGCATCTCGTCCTGCACATCGGCAGCCAGGCTGTACGGCGGCAGCGAGCAAGCGGAGTCACCGGAGTGAACCCCGGCCTGCTCGATGTGCTGCATGATCGCGCCAATGACGACGGTCTTGCCATCGCAAATTGCATCGATATCGACTTCGACTGCGGCATTCAGGAAGTGATCCAGCAGCACCGGCGCGTCGTTGGAGACTTTAACGGCACTGGTCATGTATCGACGCAGTTCGTCTTCCTTGTAGACAATTTCCATTGCCCGTCCGCCCAGTACGTAGGACGGACGCACAACCAGCGGATAACCGATCTTGGCCGCTTCGATAACGGCGGCTTCCAGGCTGCGGACGGTCGCGTTCTGCGGCTGTTTCAGACCCAGGCGCTTGAGCATCTGCTGGAACTGTTCACGGTCTTCGGCACGGTCAATGGCTTCCGGGCTGGTACCGATAATGGGCACGCCGGCCTGCTCCAGTGCAACGGCCAGCTTCAGCGGCGTCTGGCCGCCGTACTGGACGATAACGCCCTTGGGTTTCTCGACTTCAACGATTTCCAGTACATCTTCCAGCGTGATCGGCTCGAAATACAGACGATCCGAGGTATCGTAATCGGTGGACACCGTCTCGGGGTTGCAGTTGACCATGATGGTCTCGAAACCGTCTTCCCGCGCTGCCAGGGCGGCATGAACGCAGCAGTAGTCAAACTCGATACCCTGACCGATACGGTTCGGGCCACCGCCGATAACCATGATCTTGTCACGGCTGGACGGATTCGCCTCGCACTCTTCCTCGTAGGTCGAGTACATGTAGGCTGTATCTGTCGCAAACTCGGCCGCACAGGTATCCACGCGCTTGTAGACCGGGCGCACACCCAGGCTCTGGCGCTGCTTGCGGAACTGCTTTTCGCTCACGCCCAGCAGTTTGGACAGACGGGCATCGGAGAAACCCTTGCGCTTGAGGCGATAAATCTGGTCCTTGTCCATGTCGGACAGAGCCATGCTGGACACACGCTCCTCATCCTTGATGAGGTCTTCAAGCTGTACCAGGAACCAGGGATCAACGCCGGACAGTTCGTAGATTTCCTCGACGCTCATGCCCAGGCGCAGGGCATCACCGATGTACCAGATACGCTCGGCGCCAGGCTGCTTGAGTTCACGAATAATGTCGCTGCGCGCATCTTCGCTTTCCAGATCGACGATCGGGTCCAGACCGGTAGCGCCCACTTCCAGGCCTCGCAGCGCCTTTTGCAGGGATTCCTGCTGGGTGCGACCGATGGCCATGACTTCACCCACGGACTTCATCTGGGTGGTCAGGCGGTCGTTGGCCTGGGGGAATTTCTCAAAGGTGAAGCGCGGAATCTTGGTAACGACGTAATCGATGGCCGGCTCAAAGGACGCCGGGGTACGGCCACCGGTGATGTCGTTCTGCAGCTCATCCAGGGTGTAACCGATGGCCAGCTTGGCGGCGATCTTGGCGATCGGGAAACCGGTTGCCTTGGACGCCAATGCCGACGAGCGCGATACACGCGGGTTCATCTCGATAACGACCATGCGGCCGGTTTTAGGATCAATACCGAACTGGACGTTGGAACCGCCGGTTTCAACACCGATCTCGCGCAGGACAGCGATGGACGCATCCCGCATCAGCTGGTATTCCTTGTCCGTCAGCGTCTGGGCCGGAGCAACGGTGATGGAGTCACCGGTGTGCACGCCCATGGCATCGAAGTTCTCGATGGTGCAGACGATGATGCAGTTGTCGTTCTTGTCCCGAACGACCTCCATCTCGTATTCCTTCCAGCCGATCAGGGACTCGTCGATCAGCAGCTCGTTGGTCGGGGACAGGTCCAGACCACGCTCGCAGATTTCGACAAACTCTTCACGGTTATAGGCAATGCCGCCGCCTGAACCGCCCATGGTGAACGACGGACGAATGATCGCCGGGAAACCGATGGAGGCCTGCACCTGCAGCGCTTCTTCCATGCTGTGCGCAATCATGGCACGCGGACATTCAAGGCCGATGGACTTCATCGCCTTGTCAAAACGCTCGCGGTCTTCCGCCTTGTCAATGGCATCCTGGCTGGCGCCAATCATTTCAACGCCGAATTCAGCCAGTACGCCTTCGCGGTCCAGGTCCAGCGCGCAGTTCAGCGCAGTCTGGCCGCCCATGGTCGGCAGCAGAGCGTCTGGACGCTCTTTTTCGATGATCTTGGCAACCGTTTTCCAGTTGATCGGCTCAATATAGGTCGCGTCCGCCATCGCCGGATCGGTCATGATGGTGGCCGGGTTAGAGTTTACCAGGATGACCCGGTAACCTTCTTCACGCAGCGCCTTGCAGGCCTGAGCACCGGAATAGTCGAACTCACAGGCCTGGCCGATTACGATCGGCCCTGCGCCTAGAATCAGAATACTTTTAATGTCCGTACGTTTTGGCATCGATATAAACCAGTCAAATCTGTTAGCTGTAACGAGGTGTCGCTCAGGCGCCCTTGCGGGCCTTCATCTGCTCGATAAAACGATCGAACAGCGGTGCGACATCCTGCGGACCCGGGCTCGCTTCAGGGTGTCCCTGGAAGCTGAAAGCCGGTCGATCGGTCAGTTCAATCCCCTGCAAGGAGCCGTCAAACAGCGACTTCTGGATAGCACGGACATTGGACGGCAGGGTCGACTCATCAACCGCAAAACCATGGTTCTGGCTGGTAATCATCACGCGGGATGAGTCCAGATCCTGTACCGGGTGGTTGGCACCGTGGTGGCCGAATTTCATTTTTACTGTCTTGGCACCGCTGGCCAGTGCCAGTAGCTGATGGCCGAGGCAAATACCGAATACCGGCAGATCCGTCTCGAAAATAGCCTTGATCGCCGCAATGGCGTAATCGCAGGGCTCCGGGTCGCCTGGGCCGTTGGACAGGAACACGCCGTCCGGATTCAGTGCCAGCACTTCAGCTGCCGGCGTCTGCGCCGGTACAACCGTCAGGCGGCAACCGCGCTCGACCAGCATGCGCAGGATATTGCGCTTCACACCGTAGTCATAGGCGACAACGTGGAAAGGCTGCTCGGCCTCGTCCTTGTCGACGTGACCGACACCCAGCGTCCAGGTGGAGGAGTTCCAGCTATAGGCTTCTGAAGTGGAAACCACCTTGGCCAGATCCATCCCCTTGAGGCCCGGAAACGCCCTGGCGTCAGCCAGTGCTGCCGTTTCATCTACCGAATCACCGGCCATGATGCAGCCGTTCTGCGCACCTTTTTCCCGCAGGATACGTGTCAGGCGGCGGGTATCAATGTCGGCGATACCGATAATGTTCTTGGCTTTCAGGTACTCATCCAGCGACTGCTCACTGCGAAAATTACTCGCCAGCAACGGCAGATCGCGAATTACGAGACCGGAGACCCAGGTCTTGGCAGACTCTTCGTCTTCGCTGTTGGTACCGACGTTGCCGATATGCGGGTACGTCAAGGTTACGATCTGACGGCAGTAGGACGGGTCTGTCAGGATTTCCTGATAGCCGGTCATGGAGGTGTTAAAAACAACTTCCCCGCTGGATTGGCCGTCGGCACCAATTGCCACCCCCCTGAAAATACTACCGTCTTCAAGGGCCAAAATGGCTGGTCTCGTCAAGTGAACCTCCCCCGCGCGATGCGTTACAAACAAGCCGATACAAAAATGAACAGGTGCAAAAAAGCGAGGTAAAACCGAAACTTTACCTCGCTCTATGGAATTTGGGGCTTAGCCACCCCTGCGGGCAGGCAAACCGGCGGTATTCTAGTCGATTGTTACCCAGCTGTCCACGCAGAGAGCGGTCTTCCTGCCCAACAACCCCTGGATCACGGCGTTATGCCACTGCGATTAGCACTCAACAGCGGCCCTGGAAGTCATAAAAATCATAAGCTTGCTAAAACTGCAGTGCCTGAAGGCAATGATGGCAAACGCCATACTGAACCGAGCCACCGCCACAGAGTCTCACGGTTAAGACCCAAGCCCCTGGAGCAAACAATGAAACCGTTGCACAGAGCCCAACTGATACTGACGGCAGCGGTATTGACCGGCTGCGCATCTCCCAGCTACTGGTATGAGCCGCCGACACTCGACCCGCTCAACCCGGTGACACTGAATGGCAACTGGCAAGGCCTGGCCCGCAATTCCTACTCCTACAAGGTGGCCTATGGCTCACTCGCAGGCCCGGTGGAAATTGACTGCGCACGCTATCAGGACCTGATCAGCATGAGTGTACAGAACGGAAAACTTGAGGGCTCTCTGGGAAGAGCGCCGAACTTCAATTTCAGTACCACGATCAACTCCAGCGGCGAGTTCAGGCACCAGATGCCGGTACGCGGCGACACCTGGATCTACGGTGGCGTCGGCATTTTCAACAACGAGCCACAGCTAAAAATATGGGGCAAACTGGATCCCGCCAGCGGTATTGGCAGCGGACAGATTTCCGTAACCCCCAGGAATGAAACCCTGGGATGTAGCGGACGCTTTCAGCTCAGCCACAATTCAGCCGAACCACCGCAAGCCCAGCTTGGCGCACCGTTCAAGATTCAATACTGGATCAACCGCGCCGAAGGCAGCAACCGCGACCGGAGATCCTGGCCACATCGCTGAAACACATCTGGGCGCCGTGGCGGATAAAGCGCGGATGGGATCAGGTGGCGCTTTTGCTGCGTGTTTGACTGCGGCACTTTAAAAAACACATACAAAAACGCCCCGACCAGAGGTCGAGGCGTTTTCGTTTGAATAAATGCTTGGCGCCTCGCAGGCGAGCCGTCCCGCAGGCAAGTATGCTGCGGTCGTCAAAACGGGTCAAAGCTGCGCTTCGACAAACCCCGTCTTGACCCTACCATCACATGGCAGGGAGGCCGCCAGCGGCGCTGTCTACCGCCCCCCATGTGAGGGTCATCACCACATCGATCCACAACGGAAAAACCCCGGCCTCAACGAGACCGGGGTTTCCGTTATTAAATGCTTGGCGATGACCTACTCTCAC
>JBFGZM010000104.1:0-9836 GCA_041586815.1 Marinobacterium sp.
ACACGATGTGCTGCAGTACCGCACCTTCGGCTACGGCCACTCCTTCGGCACCCTGAGCCACTACTACGGCCGCGAAGCGGGCCTGGAACTGCGTGAAGACATCGATACGGTGCTGGAGCCCGGCATGGTGGTCTCCATCGAACCGATGCTGATGATCCCCGAAGGTCGCCCCGGTGCCGGTGGCTACCGCGAACACGACATCCTGGTGGTGGGCGACAGCAGCGCCGAAAACATCACCCGTTTCCCCTTCGGCCCCGAACACAACATCATCAAGGGCTAAACCACGCCTGGATCGACAACCCTGAATAGCAGGCTGTCGATTCAGGCGCTCAGATAGAAAAACCCGCGAGTACAAGCATGACTGCACAATGCAGTACTCGATACATAAAAATAACATTCGACACGGGGCAAGCCCTGGTATCCCTGCCAGTGGCAACCCCACTCGACGAGGTAACCGTCATGGTTCTATCGAGAGGCCTCTGCAGGGGAATAAACCCATTTATTGTGGTTATTTCTCTGGCCGTCACGTCCGTTTTTATCCTTTATACCCTGTTGTTTCCCGAGCTGTCTGCACGGCTGATCGACAACGCCCGTACTCTGATCACCCTCTCAGCCAGCAGCTGGTACGTAACCCTCGCGGCCGGTTTTCTGGTTTTCTGCGTCTGGATCGCCTTCAGTCGTTACGGCAACATTCGCCTTGGAGACGATAACGAAAAGCCTGAGTTCAGCTACTTCGCCTGGTTCGCCATGGTGTATGCCGCCGGACAGGGCATCGGTATTATTTTCTGGTCGATTGCAGAGCCGATGTTTCATTTCTCGGGCGGTACACCGTTCTCCAGTGCTGTCGGCACTGCCGAGGCGGCAGATGTGGCGATGAAGGTAACCTTCTTCCACTGGGGACTCAATGCCTGGGCGATCTACTGTGTCGTCGGGCTTGCACTGGCATTTGTCTCCTATCGGCTAAAGAAACCTTTGAGTATCCGTTACACCCTCTACCCCCTGCTGGGCAAACGCGTCGAAGGCTGGGTTGGTGTTCTGGTCGATGTCATCGCGGTATTTGCCACCCTGTTCGGTATTGCCACCTCTCTTGGGCTCGGTGTCCAGCAAATTAATGCCGGCCTGCATGCCATCTGGGATGTTCCCCAGAACCTGGGAGTGCAACTGGTTCTGGTTGTCGTGATTACCGCCTGCGCCCTGGTCTCCGTATTGACCGGCCTGAAACGCGGCATCAAGTACCTGTCCATCAGCAATATGTGGCTCACAATTCTGCTGCTGGCGTTTTTCATTCTGTTTGGCCCGACAGCGTACATTTTTGATCTGCTTTTCGGCGTATCTGTCGACTACCTGGTAGATCTCCTTGCCCTGAATATCTTCGTCGAAGCCGCCACACAGAGCCTGGGCGATGCCGATGCAAGCTGGAAAAGCATGTGGCAGGGCTGGTGGACGGTATTCTACTGGGGCTGGTGGATGTCCTGGGCACCCTTTGTGGGCGTATTCGTTGCCCGAATATCCCGCGGCCGCACCATTAGGGAGTTCGTCGTCGGTGTCGTCGGCGTCTCGAGCCTGCTGTCTTTCGTCTGGCTCGCAGCCTATGGCGGTACCGCGCTGCATATAGATCTGTTCGACGGTGGCAACATTGCCGCGACAGTCAGCAGCAATGTCTCCGAAGCCCTCTATGCCACCTTCGCAGGAATGGATGTCGGCACTGTTGGACATCTGGCGACCATTGCCGGCACCTTGCTGGTCGCCACCTACTTCATCACGTCGTCCGACTCCGGCACCCTGGTCCTGACGACAATCATGAGTGAAGGCAACGAACATCCGCTGAAACGCCATCGCACCTTCTGGGGGGTTATTCAGGGCGCCGTCGCCGCTGTTCTCCTCGTTGCCGGTGGCAATGCAGCCCTCAGCACCCTGCAGACAGCATCCATTATTGCAGCGCTACCCTTCTCGCTGCTGATGGTGCTCATGTGCATCGCGCTGGCCAAAGGCGTACGGGAAGAATATAAACAGATTACGGTCGATACCCGTATCGGCAAGACCAATACACAGGAGCTATCGTGATGAGCAAGCTTGCGGATCTGGACTGGAAAACCTATGAAAAGCGCGTATCCGGAGGCGACGCCGTCATCCTGCTGCCGATAGGAGCCATCGAGCAGCACGGCCCGCACATGTCGATGAATCCGGATGTGCTGATTCCCGAAGCCATCAGTCTTGGAGTCACGACCAACCTGGACAATGCCTTGGTAGCGCCCCCCATCGCGTATGGCTACAAGTCACAGGTAAAGTCCGGCGGTGGCAACTTCTTCCCGGGTACCACCTGCATCAATGGCAAGACGCTGATCGACACCATCAAGGATGTGGTTGTCGCGCTCGCCCGGCACGGCAACCGTCGCTTCGTTCTGGTGAACGGCCATTTCGAGAACTCGATGTTTATTGTCGAAGGCATTGATCTGGCCCTGGAGCACCTGCGTCACGAAGGCATCGATGCCCGGATACTGCTGCTGTCATACTGGGATTTCGTCAACAAGGAAACCATCGCCACGGTCTTCCCTGAGGGTTTCACCGGCTGGGACGTGGAGCATGGAGGGGTGCTGGAAACATCGCTGATGCTGCACCTGCATCCGGAACTGGTCAACCTGGACAAGGCGGTGGACCACCCCCCGGCAACCTTTCCGCCCTATGATGTGTTTCCGTCCGACCCATCATGGGTACCCGCCTGCGGCACCCTGTCATCCGCTCGCAACGCTTGCGAGCAGCATGGCAAGCTGCTGTTCGACGTCTGCGTCAACGGAATTACGGGCAGTGTCCGTACTGAGTTTGGCTGACCACTGTAGCTGAAACACTCGGCCTGCCATCGCACCATTCGAATAGCGGCGACCCTGGGAACGAGGGCTCCGCTGCAGACCCAAAGTCACCTTTAAGCCGCTGCATCGGAGCAATTCGACGCCGCCTGCGCTCCTGTCAGCCTTGACGGAATCACGAACGGCAACACTCCTGTGCTCTCTTCGGCTAGCCCGTCAACACCTCACCATCAGCAGCCCGGATCCTGTCCGGGCTCAGACCGCCGGAACTCACCATGACCGAAACAGCCCCCACCTACATCCTGACCGCCCATTGCCGTAGCGTGCTGGGTACGGTCGATGTGGTAACGCGCTTTCTGTACGAGCACCAATGCTATATCACCGAGATCCAGAGCTTCGATGACAGTGACGAGGGCCATTTTTTCATCCGCGTGGAATTCAGAAACGATGGTGCCAACGCACGCTCAATTGGGATGCTGCGCGAAGCATTTTCACAGGATGCAGCACGATTCGACATGCACTGGCACATCCACGACAGCGCCACCCGCGCCAAAGTGGTCATGATGGTCTCCAGGGAAGATCACTGCTTAAGTGATCTTCTCTACCGCTATCGCACCGGCCACCTGAATATCGAAATCCCGGCAATTGTCTCCAATCACCCGGATACCAAGCACCTGGCCGAATGGCATGGCATTCCCTTCTACCACCTGCCTGTAACTGCCCAGACCAAAGAGCATCAGGAAAAGCAGATACTGGATCTGTTGCAGCAGTGCCGGGCCGACCTGGTCGTGCTGGCGCGCTACATGCAGATTCTGTCACCCGAACTCTGTGCCAGGCTCAATGGCTGGGCCATCAATATTCACCACTCCTTGCTGCCGGGTTTCAAGGGTGCAAGACCCTATCACCAGGCCTGGGAGAAAGGTGTCAAGCTGGTCGGTGCGACGGCGCACTACGTCACCGAGCACCTCGACGAAGGGCCGATCATTTGCCAGCAGGTCGAGGCGGTCGATCATGGCTATACCCCCGAACGGCTGATCGAGCGCGGGCAGGATACCGAACGCCTGACCCTTGCCCGTGCCGTACGGCTGCATAGCGAGCACAGAATATTCCTGCATCGCAACAAAACCGTGATTTTTGAGGACAGCTAAATCGATGCTGCCAGGCCCGCGGCAAGGACGCCCAGACAACGATATGCAAACCCGGGCACGGCGCTTGGCGATCAGGCCCGCAACGGTGCACGAGGTTCCCCTAAGCCTCCATCAGCGCATCCAGGCTGATGCTTTTCACCCCGAGGTGTTTCGCCAGAACACTGACGATAAGTTCGTGATCATCCCGTGACGGCAAGCCCGATACGGTGATCACGGCAACAACCCCCGTGCCGCGAACCCGCACCGGAAAGCTGCCGCCGTGGGCGGAGTAGTCCAGTGGATCGAGCCCCATATCACGGCCGACACTCTGACCGGAAGCCTTCATGCGTTCGCCACACAGCAGGGATGAGCACTGCTTGCGCAACGCCATGTTGCCCTTGCGCCGGGCCCACTCGTCATTGTCCGGCACAGAGCCCGGCAAGGCGGCGAAATAGAAGCGACGATTGGCGCTGCGTATATCCACCACCACCGGCGCTTTTCGCGCCGCGGCCAGTTCGTACAGCGCAGCGCCCAGGGTGCAGGCGGTATCTTCATCAAAAACATCGAATACCAGAGCCTGTTCCTGCTGCTCCAGTGCGCTAATCAAATTGGTCACGTTCATCCCTTTTGGTCAGCCGGTTAGTGGTGAAGCCAGCCGTCGTCGGGCTTGGCCGCATCCGATACAGCAGTGTAAGTCATGATTGTGCACTGCACACACAAAAGCGCCGACAACCAAGCTCTTGAGCCCAACTGTCGACGCTTTTTTGCTCTTGCTTGTGTTTTACCTTGCTCCTTTTACCTTGCCCCCTGGGCCTGCCTCAGGAAACAAACTCCGCCATTCGCCGTCGGCTCACCATGCCGGTGAACTCGCCTTCCTCGTTGGTGACACCGATGGGCTGGTCATCCTTTTCCACCAGCAACCGGGGCAACAGGGCTTCGAGTTCCGCGCTGTCGGGCACACAGTTCACACTGCAGACGTAGCTGGCGATATTGGCGGCACTCTCGCTCAGCGCGCGTTCGGCACCCGCCAGGGTGACAATCCCCTTCAGGCTCTTGCCATCCAGTACACAGGCGTAGTCGGCACTGCGCTCACGCAGCTTGTCCAGCGCCTGCTGCGGCGAGGTGCGCCCGGTCAAAGTGAGGTGCGTCCTGTTCACCACATGGGCAGCGGTGAGCACCTTGGTACGGTTTACGTCGTGTACAAAGGCTTCAACGTAGTCGTCCGCCGGGTGCAGCAGAATATCCTCCGGGTTCCCCACCTGGATCAGCTTGCCGTCCCGCAGGATGGCAATCTTGTCCCCCAGGCGCAGGGCTTCGTCCAGATCATGGGTAATAAAGATGATGGTCTTGTGCAGCTTGTGCTGCAGGCTGATGAGCTGATCCTGCATCTCGCGCCGAATCAGCGGATCCAGCGCCGAGAAGGCCTCGTCCATCAGCAGGATTTCCGCATCGGTGCACAGCGCACGGGCCAGCCCCACGCGCTGCTGCTGGCCGCCGGACAATTGCGACGGATACTGGTCCTCATAGCCGGAGAGGCCGACCGCTTCGAGCCAGTGCACGGCCTTTTCCTTCACCTTGTCCCTGGAAAGCCCTTGAATACTGAGCCCATAACCCACATTTTCCAGCACGCTGTGGTGCGGCAGCAGGCCAAAACGCTGGAACACCATGGACATCTTGTGGCGCCGGAAGTCCTGCAACTCACGGGCCGAGAACTTCATCACATCCACGCCATCGACATAGATATGCCCCTGGGTCGGATCGATCAGGCGGTTGAAATGCCGGATCAGGGTCGACTTGCCGGAACCCGACAGCCCCATGATGACAAAAATCTCGCCCTTGCCGATTTCCAGGTTGATGTTCTGCAGCCCCAGAGTATGACCGGTGGCGGCAAGTATCTCATCCTTGCTCTGTCCGGCCTCCACCATGGGAATCACGGACTTGGGCTTCTCGCCAAAAACCTTGTAGAGGTTTTCAATCTTTACCAGGGGTTCAGCCATGATCCGAGCCCTCCATGTGTTTCTGCGTTCGCTTGGCATAGGCCTGGGAAACACGGTCGAAGATGATGGCCAGGGCCACGATCGCCAGGCCATTGAACAGGCCAAGCGTGAAGTACTGGTTGGTAATGGACTTGAGCACCGGCTGGCCAAGGCCCTTGACACCGATCATCGACGCTATCACCACCATGGCCAGAGACATCATGATAGTCTGGTTAATACCCGCCATGATGGTAGGCATGGCCAGGGGTAGCTGCACGCCCATCAGGCGTTGCCGGGGGCTGGCACCGTAGGATGTCGCCGCTTCCAGCACCTCGCGGTCCACCAGCCGGATACCCAGGTTGGTGAGCCGGATGACCGGCGGAATGGCATAGATCACCACCGCAATCACGCCTGGAATGCGCCCGATACCCAGCAGCATAACCACCGGTATGAGGTACACGAACGCCGGCATGGTCTGCATGATATCCAGCAACGGCGTGACCGTGGACTGCACCCGGTCCGAGCGCGCCATCATGATGCCCACCGGTATGCCCAGGGCAATGGACAGCAGCGTACAGACGGTAATGATGCTGAGGGTGCGCATGGTGTCTTCCCACATGCCGAAGTAGCCGATCAGCAGGAATGACACCACAACACCCAGGGACAGTTTCCAGGAGCGGGAGGCGAAATACGCCAGCGCCGTGATGGCGATGATAATCAGCGGCCAGGGTGTATTGAGCAGGAGTTTTTCAAACCAGATTAAAAAGCTGAGCAGCGGGTCGAAGATGGATTCAATGCTTTCACCGTACTCGCGGGAGAAGTCGCGGTAGGTGGCGTCGAGGGTCTTGCGGATTTCAAGCAGGCCCTCGCGGCTCATTTTGGGGAATTCGGTTAGCCAAGATTCACCGGCCATAAAGGGTTTCCTGTTCGGGTTGTCAAACAAAACCGCGGGCAGCCTCCGTGCGCCCGCGGCATCTATCGATTAACGGATGCAATTAAAGACTAGCCAGCGCATCCTTTACCCGGGCAGCAACTTCCGGCGCCAGCCAGGCAGACCAGGTGCTTTCGTTTTCGAGCAGGAAGTGCTCCATCGCGATCTCGCCGTCAGCCTGATTGTCTTCCATCCAGGCCAGCAACTTGTTCAGCTCGGCGTTGGTAAAGGAGCGAGTCGCCAGGTATTTGAATTCCTGGGGATGATTCGTGGCGAAATCGGCTGTGGTATAGCTGTATACCGGAGACTCCGGCCACATGGTGACCCTGGGTTCCAGACAGTCTTCCTTGGTGGTGCAGTCCAGGAAATGTTCCTTGTCGACGCCACTGCCAAAATCGACCTTCACCATATCGTATTTGCCGAGGATGGCCGTCGGTGCCCAGTAGTATCCCAGCCAGGGCTGCTCGCGCTCATAGGCACGGGCAATGGAACCATCAAGCCCTGCAGCCGAACCCGGATCAATCAGCTCGAAACCGGAAGACTCCAGATCCAGCGCCTGGAACAGGTTACCCACGGTGATCTGGCAACCCCAGCCCGCAGGACAACCGATCAGCGCCGAACGATCCGGGTCTTCAGGGTGGGTAAACAGCTTGGCATTGGCCTTCACGCCCTCAATGGTGGCCAGGCTCGGATCCTTGTCCACCATGTACTTGGGCACCCAGATGGCTTCTTCGCCACCTTCAGACAGCACCTTGCCGGCAACGGTCAGCTGGTCTTCAGCCACGGCTTTATCCAGGGCGGCCTGGAAGGAGTTGGTCCAGAGTTCCGGCGCGATATCCGGCTCTTTCTTTTCCATCATGGAGGTTGTTGTAGGCATGGTATCGCCGGGCACCAGCTCTGCGGCGCAACCGAACCCATGCTCAAGTATGAAGCGGTCGATATTGGCGATCAGCGTTGCCGAACTCCAGTTCATGTCTGCAATTGTGACTTTGCCACAGTCTTCAGCGGCGTAGCCTGTAGATGCAGCCAGCATAAGCGCGACTGCTGCGAGGGACTTTTTCATGGTGGTCTCCTGTTTCATCAAATAGTATGCGTCAGTTAACATCACACCCGGATTAGTTCCAAATCAGCAACAATACGTCCGACAGCATTATTGTTATAAGCTTATAAAACAATTAACAAAACAAATATTTACAATGGGTTAGAATCAAAAATAATGACTAGCCCCATCATCTTTATTGTCGTTTTGAACAGACACTATATCATTTAAAAACAGAATAAATACAGCATCCCCAGCACCCGAAGCAGGGCCACAGACCCGAATCTGACGTGCCAGACAGGCTGCCAGACAGTGCCCCGCCCGATCACCCCCTGTATGCCGACCCTGCAGGCTGTGCCACTTTCGGTGCTGTGAGTGTGGCACAGCCCATGACAGTTGGCGGCAGCGCCACGGAATAATTGGCAACTCAAGGCCCACCGGCAAACCTGCCACAGAAGGATGCGGGCCACTGTCCACTTTTGCGAGATCACATCATCCCTTGCTCCTTGCCTTTATGCCCCATTCACCTGAACCGACAATAGACGACCGGTCTAATTTAAAGTACAGTAGCGCCACTGAACACAGGATCACGCCCATGACAGACCAAAATACAGTGCGACAGCATATTCTGGATGCCGCCCGGCCCGTGATCCTGCACAAGGGGTTCAGCGCCGCAGGCCTGAGCGAAATCCTGCGCTGTGCCGCCGTACCCAAGGGCTCTTTCTATCACTACTTCAAGTCCAAGGAGCTGTTTGGCGAGGCCATGCTGGAGGCCTACTTCAGTGACTATCTCACACGGCTGGACAGCCTGCTGGCCGATGGTGGCGAACCGGCTGCCCAGCGTCTTATGCGCTACTGGTCTCTGTGGATGGAGACCCAGCTGGCGGAAGATCCGGTAGGGAAATGCCTGGCGGTCAAGCTCAGCGGCGAGGTATCGGATCTGTCCGAAGCCATGCGCTGTGCGCTGCATAAAGGCACCAGCCGCATTGTGGAGCGCCTGTCTCTGTGCATTGAGGAAGGCCGTTGCGATGGATCAGTGAGCAGCAATGTTTCCTCGACACAGCTGGCCGAAGCCCTGTACCAGATGTGGCTCGGTGCTACCCTGCTGACCAAGGTGCGACGGGACGACAGTGCCCTGAAAACCGCCATGCACTCAACTCGCGCAGCCCTGGGGTTAGCAGCCTGTCGGACTTAACACTGATCTACTGCGGAAAAGCCGTCTTTGGTCATTTTTCGTGCTCTTTTTTGTTAAATAGAACCACTATTCGTCTCAAAAGAGCTCAAAAACTGCCTCATTCAATCGTAGGGAGTGATTGAACGTGCAAGCCCCGAAGGGGTGAAGCACATGGATGTGCTGAACAAAACGGACTTTCCCTCGCTACGACCGGCCAAGCCCGACAGGCTGCTGGCCGACAGCACGCGATAAGCGCGCCCTTAAAAATACTGAACACCGCCACCTTATACCGCTGGCGGTTATTTTCACCCCTTTTATAGACGACCGGTCTAATTGGAGAGCGCATGAATAATTTCAGTTTCTACAACCCGACCCGTATCATCTTCGGACAAGACACCCTGGCCCAGCTGGACGAGCAGATTCCGCCCTCCGCCCGGATTCTGATTCTGCTTGGTGGCAACAGCGCCCGCAGCAACGGCACCCTGCAGGAGGTTACCGATGCCCTGGGTGAGCGGGCAGTTTTTGAATTCAGCGGCATTGAGCCCAACCCCAGCTACGAAACCCTGATGGAAGCCGTGGCCCTGGTGCGGTGTGAAAAGCTGGACTTCCTGCTGGCCGTCGGCGGCGGCTCGGTGATCGATGGCACCAAGTTTGTCGCCGCCGCCGTGCCGTTCGACGGCGAGCCCTGGGGCATTCTGGAAAGCGGCGGCCAGCGTATCGAACAGGCGCTGCCGTTTGGCACAGTGCTGACCCTGCCCGCCACCGGCTCGGAAATGAACAACGGC
>JBFGZM010000105.1:0-9810 GCA_041586815.1 Marinobacterium sp.
CAGCTGGCCCGCCAGTACAGCGATGATACCGCCAGCGGTTCGCTGGGCGGTGACCTGAGCTGGACCCAGGACGGCCAGATGGTGCCTGAGTTCGAACAGGTAATGAAAAGCACCGCCACCGGCCAGGTCAGCACTCCCTTCGAGTCCCGCTTCGGCTGGCACATTCTCTGGGTACGGGACCGCCGCACTCAGGACATGGGCGATGAAATGCGCGAAAACCGTGCCCGTTTCAGTATTCGCCAGCGCAAGTTCAACGAAGAGCTGACCACCTGGCTGCGAGAAATCCGTGCCCAGGCCTATGTCGAGCTGAAACTCTGAGGACGCTGCACGTGAAACCCCAGAAACAGCCGCTGCGGCGCCTGGCGATTACGCCGGGGGAGCCCGCTGGCATTGGTCCGGATCTCTGTATTCAGATCGCACAGCAGGGGCACCCCCATGAACTGGTCGCCGTGTGCGACCCCGAGCTGCTGCGCCTGCGCGCCGAACAGCTGCACCTGCCGCTGAGCATTGAGCTGTTCGACCCTGAGGCTGCGCCCGGCCCAAGCCTGGCCCGCACCCTTAAGGTATTGCCCGTGCCCCTGGCTGCCACGGCAAAGGCTGGCCAGCTCGACAGCCGCAACGCCGCCTACGTGCTGCAGACGCTGGAAATTGCCACCCGAGGCTGCCAGCAAGGCCTGTTCGATGCACTGATCACAGCGCCGGTACACAAGGGCGTCATCAACGACGCCGGCGTCCCCTTCAGCGGGCACACCGAACTGCTGGAACAGCTTACCGGCAGCGACAAGGTCGTGATGATGCTGGCCACGGAAGGCCTGCGCGTCGCCCTGGCCACCACTCACCTGCCGCTGCGCGACGTGGCCGACGCCATTACCGCGCCGCTGCTGGAGCAGGTACTGCAGGTACTGCAGCATGACCTGATTCACGCCTTCGGCATTGCCGACCCGCATATTCTGGTGGCCGGCCTCAACCCCCACGCCGGTGAAGGCGGCCATCTGGGACGCGAAGAGATCGAGATCATCGAGCCGGTGCTGGAACGCCTGCGTCTGCAGGGCATGCGCCTGAGCGGCCCGTTGCCGGCGGACACACTGTTCAACGATAAATACCTGAGCCAGGCCGATGCCGTGCTGGCGATGTACCACGACCAGGGCCTGCCTGTACTCAAGTACAAGGGTTTCGGCAATGCCGTCAATATCACCCTGGGGATGCCGATCATCCGCACCTCGGTTGATCACGGTACTGCCCTGGATCTGGCTGGCACCGGCAATGCCGACTGCGGCAGCCTCAAGGCTGCCATCGACTGCGCCGCACTCATGGCCAGCCACCGTCACCTTACCCCTGAGGATTCATGAGCAAAAAAACCGCCGGTCACAAGGCCCGTAAACGATTTGGCCAGAACTTCCTGCATGATCAGGGCATCATTCGCCAGATCATCCGCTCGATCTCGCCCCGCGAAGATCAGCACATGGTGGAAATCGGCCCGGGCCTTGGCGCCCTGACCGAAGAACTGCTGGCCGAAGCCAAGGCGCTGGATGCCATCGAGCTGGACCGCGACCTGATCCCGATTCTGCGCACCAAGTTTTTCAACTATGAAGACCGCTTTCGCATCTTCGAAACCGATGCGCTCAAGTTCGATTTCAGCGAACTGTGCGCCGATGGCCGGCCCCTGCGCGTGGTGGGCAACCTTCCCTACAACATCTCCACGCCCCTGATCTTCCACCTGCTCAGCCAGGCCGGCCTGATCCAGGACATGCATTTCATGCTGCAAAAGGAAGTGGTCGATCGCTTGGCGGCAGAACCGGGCACCAGTGACTATGGCCGCCTGGGCATCATGACCCAGTATTTCTGCAAGGTGGAACCGCTCTTCGTGGTACCACCGGGCGCCTTCAATCCCGCCCCCAAGGTGGATTCGGCCATCGTGCGCCTCACTCCGTACAAGGAACTGCCGCACCCCGCCATCAGCGAGCGCATGCTGCAGGATGTGCTTCGCACCGCCTTCAGCATGCGCCGCAAGACCCTGCGCAACAACCTGCGCACCCTGCTGGATGCCGATGCCTTGACAGCCCTTGAAATCGATCCCGGCCTGCGCCCGGAACGGCTTACACTGGCGGAATTTGTTAGAATCAGCGATTACCTCAGCAGCAACGCATCGGAACATAATGGAGCCGAGTAAATTGGGCGAGAACGTGCAGATCGACGTCAAGACAAACTACCTCAGCGAACAGTCGGATCCCGACAGCAAGCGCTTTGTCTTTTCCTACAACATCACCATCACCAACAACGGCGCCCAGAGCATTCAACTGCTGAGCCGCCGCTGGCTGATTACCGATGGCAACGAGCATGTGCAGGAAGTGGCCGGTGAAGGTGTTGTCGGCGAGCAGCCGCTGATCGAGCCCGGTGCCAGCTACAGCTACACCAGCGGCACCGTCCTCGCGACCCACGTCGGCAGCATGCAGGGCCACTACCACATGCGCAGCGACGACGGTCACGAGTTCGACGCACCCATCGTTCCCTTCACCCTCGCCCAGCCCAACGCACTGCACTGAGCGCGCTGCCATGGCCACCTACGCTATCGGTGACATCCAGGGCTGCTTCGATCAGCTGCAGAGCCTGCTCGAATGTATCGGCTTTGGCGACGGCGATCAGCTCTGGCTGGCCGGTGACCTGGTCAACCGCGGCCCCAAGTCCCTCGAAACGCTGCGCTTTGTTCGCAGCCTGGGGGATCGGGCCCGGGTGGTGCTGGGCAACCATGACCTGCACCTGCTGGCCATCCACTATGGCGTGACCCAGCCTCGGCGCAGTGACACCCTGGGGCCGATTCTTGAAGCACCGGATCGCGGCGAACTGATGCACTGGCTGATGCAACAGCCGCTGCTGGTGCACGATGCGCAGCTTGATTACGTGATGGTACACGCCGGCATCCCCCCCGACTGGTCACTCAAACAGGCCAGAAGCCGGGCCAGGGAAGTGGAAGCGGTATTGCAGGGGCCCGGTGCCGGGACCTTTTTTCAGCACATGTACGGCAACACGCCGGATCGCTGGAGCAAGGGCCTGGAGGGCTGGGATCGCCTGCGCGTAATCACGAACTACCTGACCCGCATGCGCTTTTGCGACGACAGGGGCCGGCTGGACTTTGCTGCCAAGGGAGGCCTCGAGACCCAGCCAAAAGGGTTCCTGCCCTGGTACAGCCATCCGCGCAGGGCAGCAGACGCACGCATTATTTTCGGCCACTGGGCGGCGCTCGAAGGCGGCCTGCAACACCCCCGCCTGTTCTCGCTGGATACCGGCTGCGTCTGGGGCAACCGTCTCACCGCCATGCGCCTGGAAGACCAGCACTTCTTCTCCTGCGATTGCAGCGTCAACCGCAGGCCCTCATCCGGCACCGCCAAGACAAAGGTACTCTCCAATGGATGAATTCAAATGCATCTCCGGACACGAAGCCCTGACCCTGATTGAACAGGGCGCTACTGTCGCTGACATTCGCGACCCGGACAGTTTTGCCCAGAACCATATCAGCGACGCCGTACACCTCAACAACGAGAACCTGCAGGACTTCATTCGCGACAGCGACATGGACAAGCCTCTGATCATTTGCTGCTACCACGGTTTCAGCAGCCAGAACGCCGCGGCCCAGCTGGCCCACGTCGGATTCGATGCGGTGTACAGCCTCAATGGCGGCTTTGAAGCCTGGCAGGCAGAACATCCGGACAAGTGCAGCCGCTGATGCAGATTTACCTGGTGGGGGGCGCCGTGCGCGATCGCTTGCTCGGACATCCCGTCTATGATCGCGACTGGGTGGTTGTCGGCGCCAGCGCCGAACAGATGATTGCCCAGGGTTACAGGCCAGTCGGCGCCGACTTCCCGGTGTTTATTCACCCCGACAGCGGCGAGGAATACGCCCTGGCCCGCACCGAACGCAAGTCCGGCCACGGCTATGGCGGCTTTGTCTATCACGCCAGCCCCGATGTCACCCTGGAACAGGACCTGCTGCGCCGCGACCTCACGATCAACGCCATGGCCGAGGCGCCGGACGGCAGCCTGACCGACCCCTATGGCGGCCGGCAGGATCTTGAAAACCGCATCCTGCGCCACGTATCACCGGCCTTTGCCGAAGACCCTCTGCGCGTACTGCGCGTGGCCCGCTTTGCCGCGCGTTATGCCCGGCGGGGCTTTCGTGTTGCCGATGAAACCCTGGCGCTGATGCGAGAGTTATCCACAGGCAACGAGCTTGAGTACCTGAGTGCGGAAAGAATCTGGCAGGAATTCGACCGCGCCCTGGGCGAGCCCTCCCCTGGCGTCTTTGTCGATGTATTGCAGGACTGCGGTGCCCTTGCGGCGCTGTTCAGCGAGTTCGCCCCCCTGCAGCGCCACCCCGACTGGCCGGCACTGGCCGCAGACCTGCCTGCACTGCAGCACAACTGCGAGCGCTTTGCCGTACTCTGTTGTGCTGCCCTGCAGTACAGCGGCCAGGCCGCCTCAGGAGATGAGTCGCCCTTGCAGCTGCGCGAACAGATCGAGGCCCTTTGCCTGCGCCTCAAGGCTCCACGACGGTACCGTGATCAGGCGCTGCTGGTGTGCAGCCAGCAGGCCCGCCTGTTAAAGCTGACAAAAGCTGATGGCGACGTCCGGCTGGCCGTAGCCAGCGGACTCGACCTGCTGCGCCGGCCCGAACGCATCCCGAGCCTCGCCCGCTGCTTCGACAGCCTGGCAGCCTGGCGCAATATCGACGCACCGCCGGCCTTGAGCAGACTGCAAGCACTGCAGGGCGCCCTGACCGAAACCGCACCCGCCGAGCTTATGCAGCAGGGATTCAAGGGGAAGGCGCTGGGAGAAGAGCTCAAGCGACGCCAGCGTGAGGCCTGCGCCCGTCTCGCACTTTAAGCACGGGCCGCTGGCCGCTCAGACCAGGGGCGCGCTGTCACGCTTTGGAGAACGCGCAACCCTGCCAGCTGAAGTCCACTGCCCAGAGACGCTGCTTTTGCTTGTCGTACGCTTGCCAGAGGTCGACATAGGATATGCCGCTCACCGGGTGCAATTCATCCGGCGCAATTTCCGCCAGCGGCTGCAGCACAAACGCATTGAACAGAATTTCCGCCCGGGGCAACTCGACGCCATCAATACGGCCACAGCGATCATCGTAGGTCAGGATATCAATATCCAGAGTACGGCCGCTGAACTTGGGGCCCTGGCGGCAACGCCCGTTCCGATCTTCAATCGCCTTGAGTTCGCGCGACAGTTCTCCCACCGGCAGGCCTGTCTCGAAACCGGCCACCAGGTTATAAAAGTGATCACCGGCAAAACCGACCGCCTCGCTCTCGAACACCGACGACAGCGTCAGCTCGCCGAAAGACTCTGCCAGACCATCCAGCCCGGCAGCAATATTGCGCTCACGCTCGATATTGCTGCCGATGCTGACATAGACGCGAGCCATCAGAAAGCCTCCCCCCGCTCGATCAGGACACCGACATCCCTTGCGCCGCGAATGGCACCGGGCTTGCCCAGACGCAACCGCAGCCAGCGCACGCCAAACTCCTGCATCACCAGCTGCGCCACCTCTTCGGCCATGGTTTCCACCAGCAGGAACTCGCTGCCCTCAATAAAGGCAATCAGTCGCTTGGAGACCGACTTGTAGTTCAGCGTGTTGTCGATATCCTCCGTAGCCGCGGCCTCGCGAATATCCGTACCCATTTCCAGATCCAGACAAACGGCCTGGCGAACTTCGCGTTCCCAGTCGTAAATGCCGATCACCGTCTGCACCTGCAGCTCGCGTATGTAAACTATATCCACGTGAAACCCAATAAATAGCTGATGTGTATATGATTTTCTAAGCCAATACCAATACAGGCCAGATTGAGCTTTGGGCCGCCCGGCCGTCCGTTTACCTATCAACCCGGAGGGTCAACAGGTGTAACAGGAATGTTTCATCATTAGCCGCAAACCAATGCGAGCGCCACAGAAACCCGCATGTCCGTGCACCTGCGCCCGTTTTTGTGGCGTAACCTACGAAGTGGCGTAACCTACGAATAAGGTAGGGAACCTGTTTGCAGGCCAGGCTAATAGTACCACTGACCACGGCAAAATGGCGCACGAAGCGTATGCTACAACTCCCTCCAAGTGGCGCTTCGCCCGACCCACAAATCCGGCACCAAGACGACAAACCCTTGATTTAAAACATGATCCGACCTGTTTGTATCTCAGGGAAATTGGGATTAGGGTATAGACTCAAGCCGTTGAGCAAGCTGCGGACAGACCCATGCCGGGACCGGATACCTTCTTCCCCGTTTTGATTGCTGCCTTTGCCTATCTGCTGGGCTCCGTGCCCACGGCGGTGCTGGTGTGTCGCGCCATGGGCCTGGCGGACCCGCGTCGGCTGGGTTCCGGCAACCCGGGCACCACCAATGTACTGCGCCAGGGAAACCGTACCGCTGCCGTGCTCACCCTGCTGGGCGATATCGCCAAGGGTGCGCTCGCCGTCAGCCTGGCCCGCCATGCAGGGCTGGACCCGAATCAGACGGGGCTCTGTGCGCTGGCGGTCTTGCTGGGACATGTATACCCGCTGTTCGGCTATATGCGCGGCGGCAAGGGCGTTGCCACCACTTTCGGGCTCTGTCTGGCGCTCAGCCCGCCGCTGGGGCTGGTCGCCCTCGGCGTCTGGCTGCTGCTGGCCGCCATCGGCAAAACGGCCTCCCTGGCCTCGGTCGGCACCGCCCTGATTACGCCGCTGGCCAGTTACATGCTGCTGCCGGAGCAGCTGCTGACACTCAGCCTGACCTCCCTGCTGCTGGTCCTGCGTCACCGCGACAACATTTCCCGCCTACTTCGGGGCGTAGAGCCCAGGCTCTAACCGCGTACAGGGGGTAGCCGTCCTCTTCGCGGAGTCTACGGGGTCACATCACCCCTTTATCCTTTCTCCTCACCCCTTTTACCTTGCCCCCTTGCTCCTCAAATCGCCGGCAGCGTATCCATGGGCCAGCGCGGGAAAACGCTGATCTTCAGATCGTTGGATTGCCCGGCCAGCAGCCGCTGGCAGCCGGCGTAGGCAATCATGGCGCCATTGTCGGTACAGAAACGCGGGCGGGCGTAGAACAGTGAGGCCCGCTGCCGGCGCACCACTTCGTCAAGCTTTTCCCGCAGCCGCGCATTGGCACTGACACCACCGGCAATGACCAGCTGGCGCAAGCCGGTCTGCTGCAGGGCACGCTTGCACTTGATGGCCAGGGTATCCACCACTGCTTCTTCAAAGGCCACGGCAATGTCGGCCTTGCTCTGCGCATCCAGCTGACCATCGGCATCGCGCAGCTGGTTGGCGGTATTCAGGGTGAACGTCTTGAGACCCGAGAAACTGAAGTCGAGCCCGGGACGGTCAGTCATGGGACGCGGAAAGCGGAACCTCGTTGCATCTCCATACCGCGCCAGCTTGGCGATCTCCGGCCCGCCGGGATAATCCAGCCCCAGCATTTTGCCCGCCTTGTCGAAGGCTTCACCGGCGGCATCATCCAGCGACTCGCCCAGCAGCTCATAACGCCCGATACCATCAACCCGCACCAGCTGAGTATGGCCGCCGGACACCAGTAGCGCCACGAACGGAAAGGCCGGCGGGGTGTCTTCCAGCATCGGCGCCAGCAGGTGCCCTTCCATGTGGTGTACCCCAATCGCCGGAATGCCCAGCCCCAGCGCCATGGCCCTCGCGGTTGATGCACCCACGATCAGGGCGCCAATAAGCCCGGGCCCCGCGGTATAGGCAATGGCATCCAGTTCGGACTTGTCCATCCTTGCCTGGGCCAGGGTTTCGCGCACCAGCGGCAGCAGCTTGCGCACATGATCGCGGGATGCCAGCTCCGGTACCACGCCGCCGTATTCGGCATGCATGGCGATCTGACTGTAGAGTGCATCGCCCAGCAAGCCCTGCTCGCTGTCGTAGATTGCAACGCCGGTTTCGTCGCAGGATGTTTCGATTCCCAGTACTCGCATCAGTATCGTCGCCAACCGCTATCAGTGTTTCACCAGACAGGCCCGCCACTGGGCCCACAATGGCGGCATTATCGCGCAAAAATGCCGCAATATCACCGCCTGGACTTTACAGCCAGACCCCTGCGATATAAAATTTTGCGCCTTCATCAAAGTTGTGCAAGCCATGGCTGTCCGCCGGGCATCGTTTTCGCCTTGATGAAGACACGGAAAAGACTCATTTAACCGACATAAACAGCAAGGTCCAAGATAGATGCCTAGCGTAAAAGTTAAAGAAAACGAGCCGTTTGACGTAGCCCTGCGTCGTTTCAAGCGTTCCTGCGAAAAAGCCGGTGTTCTGGCTGAAGTTCGTCGTCGCGAGTTCTACGAAAAGCCCACTTCTGTTCGCAAGCGTAAAGCTGCTGCAGCCGTTAAACGTCACATGAAGAAGGTTTCCCGCGAGCAGTCCCGCCGCGTACGCCTTTACTGATCGACTGGAGTTGACCGTACATTCAGTCCGTCTCATCGACTAACAACCGCTTTTCAGGGGTAACAGATGTCTGAACTCAAACAGCAAATCAGCACCGAGATGAAAGCTGCCATGCGCGCCAAAGACAAGGCTCGTCTGGGAACCATCCGTCTGATCATGTCTGAGATCAAGCGCATCGAAGTGGATGAACGCATCGAACTGGATGATACCCGCGTGCTGGCCGTGCTCGACAAGATGCAGAAGCAGCGCCGCGATTCAATCTCGCAGTTTGACACAGCGGGTCGCCAGGATCTGGCAGACCTAGAGCGCCAGGAGCTGGAGGTGATTAAAACTTTCCTGCCGCAACCGCTGACAGAACAGGAGCTGGCCGACCTGATAGCCCAGGCCATTAGCACAACCGCTGCCCAGTCGATGCAGGACATGGGCAAGGTCATGGCGATTATCAAGCCACAGATTCAGGGACGCGCCGATGCCGGTGCCGTATCCAAGCTCGTAAAAAACCAGCTGGCCGGGTAAACTCCCGCTGAATTCTTTTCAGCAGGTCCGCAATGGCAGGTCGTATACCGCAATACTTTATCGACGACCTTCTGGCCCGCGTCAACATCATTGACGTCGTCGACGGCCGCGTTGAACGCCTCAAGCGCGCCGGCAAGAACTACTCCGGGCTCTGCCCGTTCCACAAGGAAAAGTCCCCCTCTTTCAGCGTAAGCCCCGAAAAACAGTTCTATTACTGTTTTGGCTGTGGCGCCGGCGGCAATGCTATCGGTTTCCTGATGGAATACGATCGCCTCGACTTTCCCGTTGCCGTGGAAGAACTTGCACGCCTGGTCGGCATGGAAGTACCCCGCGAAAACAACAGCCCGCAGCAGGTTCAGCGCGAAAAGCAGCTCAAGGACCTCTATGGCATTCTGGATGAGGCCGCGCGCTTCTACCAGCAGCAGCTTACCCAGCACCCCCAGCGCGACAGCGCCGTGAACTACCTGAAAGGGCGCGGCCTCAGCGGCCAGGCCGCCAAGGCATTTGGCATCGGTTATGCCCCGCCTGGCTGGGATAACCTGATGCAGGCACTGGGCGCCGACGGGCAGCGCATTGAGGCGCTGGAACAGGCCGGCATGCTGATCCACAATGAAGAGCGCAACAGCCACTACGACCGCTTTCGCGAACGTATCATGTTTCCCATCCGGGACATGCGCGGCCGCGTTATCGCCTTCGGCGGTCGGGTACTGGGCGACGAAAAGCCCAAATACCTCAACTCGCCCGAAACCGAAACCTTCCACAAGGGCCGTGAGCTTTATGGCCTGTATGAGGCACGCCAGACCAACAGTCAGCTGCAGCGCCTGCTGATCGTGGAAGGCTATATGGATGTCGTGGGCCTG
>JBFGZM010000106.1:0-9802 GCA_041586815.1 Marinobacterium sp.
GGTGATTTAGTAATTCACGCCCTTGGGGATCAGCGCCAGCACCCCCTCGGTACCCAGACGACGCACATCGCGCACCGACAGCATAGTGGAGCCCACCGCCTCGGCGGCCTTGTGATCAGCCCGGTTGGACGAGGACACGTTGCGGATGCCCCGCTGCGTCATGCCGGTCACAAAGTCCTGCTCGGAGGCCCGGCGAATCGGGTTGCCGTGACCAAAGCGCACGCCGTGGCGTTCGTCGACGAAATCAAGGTGCGCATCGATCTGGATGATATGGATCGGACCGCGGCCTTCAAAAGCGCGGATGCAGGGCGCATTCACCGAATGATCACCGCCCTCCTGTTTTTTATAGTTATCGGAGAGAGCCCGCTAACCCCTCCTGCCTGCAGTATGGAAAGCGGGGTTATGTTGAACAATATTGCGGTATCAATACATAGGTTGATATTAATTAATGTGTAGCGGGACTCGTACAGCCGGGCGTCGACTGGTCGCTACGAATACGCACCAGCCGGTCGAGGCCGGATGCCGGCAACCAGGCCTCACCCCGGCGGCCGAGAATCTGCCGCACATTGGCATCAGAGGCGCTGCCGGGATAAGCCGTATGGTTTCGCTGCACGGATCAAAGCTCAGCGCTGCGTTGGAGAAGACAGCTCCTCAATCAAGCCTCATCTTCGAAGTCACTCAAACCGGACTAACGGCCCGATATCAAAACCACCCTTTCCGTCCAGAACCAACATAACACCCGTTCCCGAACCGGGATAAACACCGGTTAAGGCGGTAATGGTAACCTGGTGGGTCACAAGAATAGTCAGAGAACTGTCCAACGTCTGCTCAGAAAGGAAGTGCCTCAAAGACCGCATGTTCGATTCCTTTTCCTCCCGGCGCTGGAAGAATGAATTCAGGGCTGGCAGTTGTGTGACCGGGCCAAATTTCATCAATTCAGCCGTGTCTTTGCAACGACACCACTGGCTTGAGTAAATTCGTGCACGATCAACTCCCTGCGAGCGTAGCCATTCCCCCATGGCGAGGGCTTGCTCTCGCCCACTGGCATCCAGGTTTCGCTGCGTTGAACAGTCGCCAATTTTAAAATTGGCAGGGTCTCCCATCCCTGGTGCAATGGCATGCCTTACGATGATAACTTTACCGAGCCCGCCAAATAATGCCAAGTCACTATCGCTCTGGCTATCCGCCTTCGCGCCAAATATGATCAAGCTCATAAAAGCCAAAAAGGTAATAATTATTTTTTGCTGAGGATACTTCACGGCGCCCTCTCTCTATCTTTATCATTAAGCTGAAAAACGAGAGAAATTCTATCTTTTCCAAAAGTATTAATACTGCGAATACGCGCTTAGATACGAGGCTGCTCGCAGTAGCCGCCAGCCTTCTGTTGCACAGACCTGAAGTATAGCTCTCTAAAAAAATCTTAACAAAAAATCTGTTCCGACCCAATTTATTGAATAATTTGATGTAGCTCCACGAGACCGAAAACTGCATCACTGGCTCGTGTACGCAACGCTGTCACCTGAAATTTTTATAATTTTCTCATTAACCAACTGATTAAAGTAGTTTTGTATAGCCACGTCATTTCCCTTCACCGCCATATGCGCAGCTATGTGATTACGAAGGCTAGCCACTTTTTTCGGCCTTTTATCTTTCGGCTTAGAGGTCAACGACTTTATCAGCTTGTTTTTTGTACTCGGCACTTTGGGCTTTGCGGCGGCTGGGGCTGAGGCTGTAGCTGTAGCTGTAGCTACTTTAACTTGTCTGCAAGCCCTTCCGTTTGCCTTTATATGCCCAACAAGAGGAGAAAAACCTTTGTCATTGCTAATGATTTCAAATGCGACATTTGACGATGCCTCACCATCATATTTTCCAAGGTAATACGAAAGATGAAAATCCAGGTTGTTTGACTGCGTTGCTTTCAATTGAACTAAAACCAGCTCGATTGGGGAGTCATATTTCTTATCGCCCAAGTCTATTCTAGGCTGCTTGGCTCCAAGGAATAAAATCACCTTGCAGTAGGCTGAAAGGTCGACTTTGCTAAGACAGCCGATATTTTCGTAGTCAATAAATGCCCATTTCAATGTACCACCTCCCTGTTGAAAACCATCCCCTGACTAACAGGCTATATTTTATAATAGAAATGACTTACCAAGCCCAGCCCTACTCAATATAAAATCATAATTTCACGCATATTGACAAAGAGACTGATGAAATATTTTTAAGATTCACAAATACTCTCCTTCAGTGAAAACGAGCATTGGCTGGTGCGTCTGACTCGGTGCAGTACTCGCCAGCCTTCTTTCCATAGTAACTAAATATTGGCCCATTTCAGGCCATCCTGCCAGCGGGCATTGCCGCTTGAGCGCCCCGCTGAATCCATCAGCCGCTGGCGGCAACATTGGCGGCTGCAGCGTTGCAGCCGCATTATCGGTTGATCCCCTAGTCGGTACGGATGCGCACCAGCCGGTCGAGGCCCGATTCCGGCAACCAGACCTCGCCCGGGCGGCCGAGAATCTGGCGTACATTGGCACCGGGGGCGCTGCCGGGATAAGCCGTAAACGCCTCGCTATGCGGATCAAAACTCAGCACGGCGTTGGCACCGAAATCACTGACCCAGACGATATCCTTCGAATCCACATACACCGCATAGGCCTGGGGTCTGTCGCCCGGCAGCTTCCAGCCAACCCAGTTACTGTCGCTCGGATCAAACCGGCTGAGATAGCCTGAATTCCATTCACTGACCCAGATGTGTCCGCGGCTGTCGGACCAGACCCGGCGGGCACCCTGCCCTGTACGCGGCGGCTCGATCACCTGCACCTCGCCGCTGCTGCGATCAATACGGGCGATATGGCTGCCGGCCAGCGATGCATAGTAGATTTCACCCGCAGGCGTGGCCGCAATGCCGTAGGGCCCGCGGCCGCGGGGTGCATCATATACATGCATGGCACCGCTGGCGGGATCCAGCCGGCCATAGATGCCGTTCTGGCCGGTGAACCAGAGCACGCCGTCACCGTCGAAGGCCGCGGTATTAAGATTCGCCCGCGCCCGGTTCGCCGGCAGCGGGAACAATGTTACCGCCCCGGTTTCAGGGGCATAGCGCACAATGGCATTCTGGCCACCGTCGGTGATCCAGGCGGCGCCGTCCGGCCCCTGAATCACGCCATGGGGGGCCGACCCCGGTCCCAGCGCGACTTCCTGTACGTCGCCCGATTCCGGATCCAGAATCCCGAGCACGCCCCGGCGCTGACCGGTATACCAGACCTTGCCATCCGGTGCCGGCGCTACATCATGGGGCCTCGAGCCCGCCGGCAGTTCGTAGACCCGCGTATCCGCCAGGACCGATACAGCGCTCAGCTGTATAGCGATCGTCAGTACCAGTGCCGTTAGCCCAGGGGCTGCGCGCCGCATCAAGCCATGCATGATGACCTCCTGCTATTGATGTTCTCATTCTAAAACCTGTCCGCTGACCTCAGCCTTCCTGCTCGAACATTTTCTGCGCCCGCTCGGCGACTTCTGCTTCGCTCAGATCTTCGATGTGCGTCGACAGGAGCCAGACATGGCCGTAGGGGTCTTTCAGGCTGCCCAGGCGATCACCGTAGAACTGGTCCTTAACCGGGCTCAGCACGGTGGCGCCAGCCGCTAGCGCCGTCGCAAAGCGCGCATCCACATCATCTACATACAGATGGATCCCGAAGGACGACCCGCCCAGGGTTGACGGGCTCTGGAAAGGGAGATCACCGCACGGATCCGACAGCATGATGGTGCTGTTACCGATGCAGATTTCCGCATGCCCGACCCCGCCGTCCGGCATGCTCAGGCGAAAGCGCTCCGTGGCGCCAAACGCCTGCTTGTAAAATTCGATCGCCTCGCTGGCACCCTTTATTGCCAGATAGGGTGTCACGGTATGATAGCCCTCGGGAATCGCCTTGACGGTCATGACCTTTGCTCCTGTGAAAGATGGGAGTCACTGCTCATAAGCGTAGTCAGATTCCGGCAGCCTGGTGGCACCCGTACGCATTAGTGAAAGCGGGTTACACCCGCGCAGGGCGAAACTCGCATAAATACAAAGATACTGTATATTTAAACAGCATTATTTTTGCCAGAGCATTTCGCCATGTCCAAGCCATTGAGGGGCCGCGGCGCCCTCTCCAACCCCGCCAACCGTTTCGCGCCCACCTGCAGCGATATTGACCCGGTCGAGGACGGCGACATGCCGGCCCGCATCGCCACGGTGCAGATCGAGGAACGACCCAAAACCATTATCAGCCGCAACCAGTCTCCCGACGTGCCCTTCGAGCAGTCGATCAACCCCTACCGCGGCTGCGAGCACGGCTGTATCTATTGTTTCGCCAGGCCCAGCCACGCCTACTGGGACCTTTCGCCCGGGGTCGACTTTGAAACGCACATCATCGTCAAGGAAGGGGCCGCAGAGCAGCTGGAGCGCGAACTGCGGGCGAAAAACTACCGTTGCCGGCCCATTACCCTGGGGGCCAACACCGACCCCTACCAGCCCATCGAGCAACAGCGGCGCATCACCCGCGACCTGCTGGAGATACTGGCGCGCTTTCGCCACCCCGTTACCATCATCACCAAGGGGGCACTCATTACCCGCGACCTGGACCTGCTTGCCGACATGGCCGCACAGCAGCTGTGCTCGGTGATGGTCAGCATGACGACGCTGGACCCTGCGCTCAAGCGCACGCTGGAGCCCCGTGCCGCCGGCCCTCACACCCGCCTCACGGCCATTCGCCAGCTGAGCGACGCCGGTGTGCCCGTGGGTGTGTTGCTGGCACCACTGATTCCCATGATCAATGACCGCGAACTGGAAGCCATGCTCGAGTCCAGCGCCGCGGCCGGTGCGCGCTCGGCGGGCTACATTTTCGTGCGCCTGCCGCGGGAAGTCGAAGGCCTGTTCAAGGAATGGCTCGACTGCCACTATCCTGATCGCGCCGAGCATGTCATGAGCCTGATCAGGCAGAGCCGCAAAGGCGCCGCCTACGACAGCCGCTTTGGTACCCGCATGCGCGGTGAAGGCCTGTTCGCCGAGATGATCGCCCAGCGCTTTCGACTGGCGGCGAACAAGTTCGGCCTGCGACGGGAGCCCCTATCGCCACTGCGCACCGACCTGTTTTGCGTACCACCGCGGGCTGGGGATCAGCTGTCCTTGCTATAGTCAGTCGACAACTCACCGCAGCGGCAAGAGAGGCAATGGCCGCTTTTGGCTCCCCGCGGGGCAGGGTGATCTGGCGCCATGTCATTCAGGCGCGCCGGGTTCAGGATGACGCGTCCTGCGCCAGCTGCACACATTGGGTTTCGTCCAGGGAGGCAGTTTTAGCGCACCTCGTTCATGTAGGCGAAGTGTTCGGTGCTGGCCCGGTGATGGGCAAGCAGAACCGGGGTAGTACTCTGGTCACAGGATACCTCGTCAATCACCATGACCGCACAGGGCCTGTCGAGATTGAGTAACTGGGCATCCTGTTCGGTCGCAAGCTCTGCAGTCAGCTGTTCACGTACCGCTGCGACACGAATTCCGTACTGTTCAAGTAAAAATCGATACAGCAGCTCAGGCACCTCGTCCGCCTCCGGAAAGCCCGGCAGGCGTGCCGCCGGCAGCACCAAGAACTCGTGCATGGCATTAATGCCGGAGACAACGCGCAGTCGATGCAGCCGGATAACAGGAGCCCCGAGGGGGAGTTGCAGCTTGTCGGCTTCGCTCTGGGTTGCTTCTCCTCGTTCACAATCCAGTATCCGGGTACTGGACTTGATCAGCGTGCCGTCTTTGTCATGCAGGCGGAAGTACTGGAAGAAATAGCGCAGGTTATGCAGTGGTGCCCAGCCGGTTACCACGGTGCCGGTTTTGCGCCGACGCATCAGCAAGCCTTCTGCCGTCAGCTCAGCCAGCGCTTTTCGCACCGTGCCAACCGACACACCAAAGTCGGCTGCCAGCACGTTTTCAGCAGGCAGCACCATGCCGGCTGTCCAGTTTCCCATCAGGATAGCTTCAGAAACATAGCGTTTGACCACCTCATACAGCGGCGCTCCTTCCGTGTCATTCAGGCGCGGAAAAGCCGGCTGCACCGCCGCTTGCATGGAAGCAGGATTGGAACTTGAGGATTTGCTCATTGTTATTTCCTTATTGACCTCCGTCTGTTTCTATATTATCTATATTCTATATAGAAATACAAAGGCCGTTCAAAAATGACTGCTGAAACCCGACTTGCCCTGGCACTTGAGACCATTAAGGCCGACCAGGCCACGATTCTCGATGACATGCAGCGCATGCTCAGTATTGATACCTGTTTTCCTCCCGGTAACGGCTATGGCGACTTTAGCGCGCTGATGGAGTCGATGCTTACTCCAATGGGGTTCCACACTAATCGCGTCAGTGTACCGGAAGCGTTGTGGCACACCAGTGATGGCAGTGTCTTCGGAGAGCGCGTCAACCTCATTGCCAAAGCCCAGGAGCCCGGGAAGGAAGTCTGCAGCCTGTACTTCCATGTTGATACCGTGCCGCCAGGAGATGGCTGGAGCCACCCGCCACTGCAATTGACCCAGCACGACGGCAAGCTGATCGGACGCGGCGCGGCGGATATGAAAGGCACTATCGTCGCTGCGTTCGCGGCATTGCGTGCCGCCAACGCCCATCAGTTGCCACTGAAGTTTTCTCCCAGTCTGCTGTTCTGTACTGATGAAGAAGGTGGACTGTACCCGGGGATTCGTTACCTGGCCGAGCAGGGACTTGTCGAAGGACATCTTCTCAGTTTTAACGGCGGCGCCCTGCCCCGTATCTGGGGGGGGTGTTTCGGCAGTATCGATCTTGTCATCCGTGTTACCGGCCGCTCCGCGCACTCTGGTGACCCGGTGGGTGCGATCAACGCCATTGAGGAAAGTCTGCCGCTGATGAATGCCCTTTATGACCTCAAACAGCGAGTAGAGACACGGGCATCGGCGATGCCCGCACCACCGCATTTTGGCGACAAGCCTCTTACCTCTCGCCTGACCCTTGCGGCAGCCAAAGGGGGCTCCAAGGGCTCAACAGTACCGGCCCAGTTCGAGCTGCTGATTAACCGCCGCTACGCACCGGAAGAGCCTTTCGAGCAGGTTATGGCCGAAATAGTCGAGTGCATAGAGGACGCGATGGCATTGAGCCCTGTGCTGGCGGTCGAGCATGAAATGATCGGTCATCTGGCACCGGTCAGTGATCCGGTCGGGCCACACCAGCCACGCTGGCAGGCAGCCCAGTCACTGGGCTTTGGTTACGCTGCCGATGCATTTCGGGTCTGGGGATCTTCAACCAGCTCGGATATGGGCTGGGTGCAGCAGGCCGGTATCAGGGAGATTCTGCTGGGCGGACTTTCTCGCCCGGACAACCGGGTTCACGCCTCGGATGAGTACACCACCATGGAAGATGTTATCGCCCTGGCACAGGCCATTCTGGCCTATCTGGCGGAAGATTTTATGCCCGTAGCGACGGATTGATTAGCACGCGATTTCAGTAAGAACGGCAGGGAGCGAAGATTCCCGTCGTACAGGGGCACAGGGACAACAGGCGGCCACCACGCTGCGATGCCCAGAGTCAACATTGCCATTTAAGGGTCACCTCAGGGTTACCCGGACTCAATTTACAACAGCTTAAGTGTGGAGACAGATGCAATGAAAGACCCAAAAAACTTTAACCGCAGGCAGTTCCTGGGTGGCTCGGCACTCTTGGCCGGAGCCACGCTGTTGCCCTGGTCCCAAGCGTTATGGGCTGCCGAACAAGCAAGCGAAGGCGGTATATTGCGTATTAGTGTGGGTCAGGCCGCGAGTGTACTGAACCCCCTGAAAGCGCGGGTATATCCTGAGTATATGCTGGCAGAGCTGCTCTACAGCGGCCTGACCCGGCTGCGCCCGGACATGCAGGTGGAGGCAGATCTGGCTGAATCCTGGTCGGCCAATGAAGATCTGACAGTCTGGAGCTTTGAGCTGCGCAAGAATTTGACGTTCCATGACGGCAGCCCCTGTACGGCCAAGGATGCTGCGGCATCGCTGAATGCCATTCTCGACCCTGACAATGCGGCAACCGGGCGCAAGAATATCGGCCCTATCCAGTCTATTGCAGTGACCGGTGAGCACAGCCTCGAAGTGACACTGACGCAGCCCTACGCCGACTTTCCGGTGAACCTGGCCTACCCTGCCGCCAAGATTATTCCGGCCAGTATCGCCCAGGGGAACCTGGATGAGCTCTCGACCAAAGCGGTGGGCACAGGCCCGTTCAAGCTGGTGTCCTTTGAGCCGGAGCGCATGATCGTTGTAACCCGCAACGAGAATTACTATGATCCCGCACGCCCCTACCTTGATGGTATTGAAGTGGTGGTCTATCCGGACCCGACCGCTGAAGGTTCTGCGCTGATCTCCGGTGATACGGACTTGATGGCATCGGCCCAGGCCACGGAATACAGGCGCTTCGAGGACGCATCAGGCGTTAACGCACTGCGTGTCCCTTCAGGCCAGTTCCTGAACGTCAACATGGCCTGCGACCAGAAGCCGTTTGACGATGTGCGCGTGCGTCAGGCACTGGCGCTGTGTATCGACCGCAATGCCATGATCGACTTTGTGGCCGAAGGCTACGGCACTGCCGGCAACGACTCACCGGTCAACTCCGCCTACAACTTCTATAAAGACCTGCCCCTGCGTCAGGTCAACATCGACAAAGCCAGACAGTTGCTGGCCGACGCAGGCTATGCCGATGGCCTGAAGATCTCTCTGGTCGCATCAGACAAGCCCTCAACCCGCGCACAGCTGGCCATTGCCATTCGTGAAATGGCCAAGCCTGCTGGCTTCGACATCAGCGTCGAGACCATGGCGCACTCGACATACCTGGATCAGGTCTGGAAAAAAGGCAACTTCTACGTCGGCTTCTACAATATGCAGCCCAACGAGGACTCCATTTTCTCGCTGCTCTATATCTCGGATGCCGCCTGGAACGAGACCCGCTGGAACAACAAGGACTTTGACGCACTGGTCAAGGCCGCTCAGCAAACCGCCGATGAGGCAAAGCGCGCCGAGCTGTACGGCAAGGCGCAGGCGCTGATGCACGAAGAAGTCCCCTCGATAGTGCCCGCCTTCTTCGACCTGCTGGCCGCTCAGCGTGATTACGTGGAAGGCTATCAGTTAAACCCTCGTGGCGCGGTCTTCCGTCTCGATCAGGTATCACTGAGCGACAAGGCCCCCAAACGCGGCTAAGTCCGGCATTCGGCTGACTCCGGTCAGCGCCAGCCTGTGTATCAACGCCATGCACAGGCTGGCAACTCGCGTTCGACCCCCGCCGTCTGCCTGACAGGCAAAAAGGGGGTTGGGCGAGTCCTTCTAGTTGAGGTAGTTCCAGCATGACACCGACGTATCTCCTCAAACGCCTGCTACTGGTCATCTATACCCTGTTGATCGTATCGTTGCTGGTGTTTGGTATTACTCAAATTCTCCCGGCGGATGCCGCAATTACCCTGTTGGGGGAAAGCGCGACGCCGGAAGCGCTGGCCGCCGTGCGGGCCAAGCTCGGTCTTGATGATCCGGTCTGGCTGCAGTACTGGCACTGGCTGAGTGGCGCCGTCACCGGCGATTTTGGCAACTCCATGCACACCGGCCTGCCTGTCGCCTCGACCCTGTTCGATGCGCTTGGGCGCTCTCTCGTACTGGCAGCCTTTTCACTCAGTCTCATGCTGCTGATAGCGATTCCCCTGGGCATTCTGTCGGCGGTAAAACGCGGCAAAGCGGCGGACCTTATCGTCAGCGTGCTTTCCTATGTCGGCGTTTCCCTGCCCGA